>NZ_JBMDWU010000448.1:0-13794 GCF_048594385.1 Micromonospora sp.
TTTTTCACCATGTGTTTGGCCCCCCCCCCCCCCACCCCCCCCCCCAAACCTTGTTCACCCCCGCCCCCTCCACCCCCCCCGGTCGGGTGATCAAGAGGTTTGCGTCAGCCCGGGTAGGTGGGAGTGACGCGAACCTCTTGATCACCGCGGGCAGGCGGGGCACGCGGACGCACGGGGGCAGGGCACGCGGGCGCGCGGGCAGTCAGGGTGCCGCGGGTAGGTGGACCGCCGAGGCGAGCGGGACCACCGGGGCGGGCTGCTGCGATTGAGCGGGGGCCGCTGCGCCCGGGCGGGAGCGGGGGGGGGTTGGCGGGGGTGGCGTGGGGGGGGTGGGTCAGTCGGGGTCGGGTAGGAGCGGTAGGTGGAGTCGGACGGTCAGGCCGGGGTGCGCATCGTCGAGGGTGATGGTGCCGCCGCCCCGACGTACCAGCTCGCGCACGATGGCCAGGCCGAGTCCGGCACCGCCCGCGTCCCGGGCCCGACCCTCGTCCAGCCGGGCGAACCGGCGGAACACCCGCTCCCGGTCCGCGACCGGGATTCCCGGTCCGTCGTCGGTCACCGTCACCAGGTGGTACGCCCCGTCGGCCGCCGGTGCGACCGCCAGTACCACCCGGGTACGGGCGTGCCGGACCGCGTTGTCGACCAGGTTCCCCAGGACCCGCCGCAGTCCGTCGGGCACACCGACGGTCCACACCGCACCCGCCGCCGCGACGACGGTCACCTCCGGTGCCACCGCGGGACCCGTCCCGGCGGTCGGGCCGGGCCAGCGGGCGGCGACCTCGGTGAGCAGTGCGCCAAGCTCCACCGGCTCCGCCGCGCGGAGGTGGTCGACCTGGTGTGCCGGCTCCTCGTCGAGGCGGGCGAGCAGGAGCAGGTCGTCGACGAGCCGGCCCAGCCGTTCGGTGTCGGTGAGCAGGTCGGCGGCGACCGCCGGCCAGTCGGTACGGTCGCCGAGGCGCTGGGCCACCTCCAGTTCGGTACGCATGTTCGTCAACGGGCTGCGCAGTTCGTGTGCCGCGTCGGCGAGGAACGACCGTTGCCGGGCGCGGGCCGCCGCCAACCGGTCCAGCATGTCGTTGAGGGTGACCGCCAGCCGGTGGATCTCGTCCTGGGAGGCGGGTACGGGCAGCCGGCCGGCCGCGTCCCGCCCGGTGATCTCGGCGGCCCCGCTGCGTAGCGCCTCGACCGGGCGCAGGGTGGCCCCGACCACCCGCCAGGCGACCACCGCGAGCAGCCCCACCAGCAGCGGGAAGGCGACCAGCAGCACCGTACGGGCGGCCTGGGTGGCGTGCCTGACGTCCACCGTGGAGCGGCCCACCAGCACGGTCACCGGCTCCCCCGCCGACCGGGCGGGTACCGCCACCACGCGTACCGGCCCCTCCCAGCCGAGCCGTTGGCCGGGCACGACGGTGCGCTGCCGGCCGGTGCCGGTGAGCTGGTCGGGGCGGACCATCGGCACCAGCCGGTCGGCGTCGATGGAGGCGGCCCGGATCCGCCCGGCGGAGTCGACCACCTGGACCCGTAGCTGCCCACCGGCCACCGGCAGCGGATCGGGCAGCGCGTTCTCCCCGGCCAGCCGGGCGACCGCGTCGGCGGTGCGGAACGCCTCCTCGTCGACGGTGCGTTGCAGCGTCCAGCCGAGCGCCACCAGCAGCACCACCCCGCCGAGGGCCAGCCCGACCGACAGGCCGGCCACGCCGAGCACCATCAGCCGGGCCCGCAGCCCGAGCGCCGACCAGCGCAGCCGGCTCACGGGATCAGCCGGTAGCCGGCGCCCCGGACGGTCTCCAACCGGTCCCGGCCGATCTTGCGGCGTAGGTAGCCGACGTACACCTCGACGGCGTTCGGGGCGGTCCGCAGGCTGGCGTCCCAGACGTGGTCGAGCAGTTCGGTCTTGGAGATCACCTCGCCGGGGCGGCGGATCAGGTACTCCAGCAGCGCGAACTCCCGGGCGGTGAGCACCACCTCGGCGTCGGCCTTGGTGACCCGGCGGCGGGCCGGGTCCAGCCGCAGGTCCCCGACGGCGAGCACGGTCGGCCGTTCCGGTGCGCCCCGGCGCAGCAGCGCCCGCAGCCGGGCCACCAGCACCACGTACGAGAAGGGTTTGGTGAGGTAGTCGTCGGCCCCGCAGTCCAGCCCGTCGGCCTGGTCGTACTCGCCGTCCTTGGCGGAGAGCATCAGCACCGGCAGCCAGTGCTCGTCGGCGCGTAGCCGGCGGACCACCTCGTAGCCGGACAGGCCGGGAAGCATCACGTCGAGGATCATCGCGTCGTAGCCGCCGTGCCGGGCGGCGTCCAGCCCGGCCGGGCCGGTGCCGGCCGTGTCCACCACGAATCCCTCGGCTGTGAGGCCACGTTGCAACGCCGCCGCCAACCGGGCCTCGTCCTCCACCACCAGCACCCGCATCGTCCCAGCGTGCCACCTCGACGCGACGGACCGGCACGCCGTCCTCAGCGGGCTCACAGCAGCGAACCGGCAGGATGGTCGCAGGAGGTGCGCTCATGTCCGTACTGAAGAACCGTTCCACCTTGCGGTGGCTGGTGCCGCTGGCCGCCGCGGTCACCGTCGTCGGTGGGGGTGCCGCGATCGGCACGTTCGCCGCGAACGCCGAGCCGGCCCTGCCGCCGCGCAGCGCCGCCCAGCTCCTCGTCGACCTGCAGACCGCCCGGCTGGACGGGTTGTCCGGCACGGTGGTGCAGCGGGCCGACCTCGGTCTGCCGCCGCTGGCCGGGCTGGCCGGCGGGGACGCCGCGCTGCTCACCGGCACGCACACCCTGCGGGTCTGGTACTCGGGGCCGGACCGGCAGCGGGTCGCGTTGCTCGACACACTGGGCGAGCGGGACGTCATCCGTTCCGGTCGGGACGTGTGGACCTGGGACAGCAAGGCCAACACGGCGACGCACCGGACGCTGCCGGAGTCGACCGGGCGGGCGGCGGAGGGCGCGTTGCCGGTCACCCCGAAGGACGCCGCCGAGCAGGCGTTGGCCGCCGTCGACCCGAGCACGCTGGTGACCACCGGCCGGTCGGCCACGGTCGCCGGGCGGGACGCGTACGAACTGGTGCTCACCCCGCGTGACGAGGCGTCCCTGGTGCACCAGGTGCGGATCGCCATCGACGCGACGGAGCACGTGCCGCTGCGGTTCGAGGTGCTCGCCGACGGGGCCGACCGGCCGGCGTTCGAGGTGGCCTTCACCCAGGTCGACTACCGTCGCCCCGACGCCGACCAGTTCACGTTCAACCCGCCGCCCGGGGTGAAGGTGTCCGAGGAGACCACCGGCCGGCCGGGGTCGAAGGCCGGTCCGCACCGCAAGGACGGCAAGCCGGGCGCGCAGCGTCCGGGGGCCGAGGACGCGGGTCTGCGTACCGTGGGGACGGGCTGGACCACCGTGCTGGTGGCGCGGACCGGCGCGGCGGACGTGGCGCGGACGCCGGCCGGTGACGCGGCGAAGCCGGGTCCGGCCGACGGCCCCGGCGCGGCGCAGGCCCTCGACCTGCTCAACGGGTTGCCGAAGGTCAGCGGGGACTGGGGCAGCGGCCGGTTGTTCGCCGGGAAGCTGTTCAGCGTGCTGCTCACCGACGACGGGCGGGTGCTCGCCGGCCTGGTGACGCCGGAGCGGCTGTACGAGGCCGCGCGGGGCTGATCCCGCACGTCACGACCCTCGGGGGTCCGGGCCGGCTCGCGCCGGCGCGGGCCCCCGTCGCCGTGTCCGGCGTGGGTTCGGAGTCGTGTCCGGCAGGCTTGGTGGGGGGCCGCCGCAGGCGGTATCTTGAACAGTTCCCGAAATGCAAAAAGGAACGGCTGAAGAGCCATTCCATGCGTGATTCTAAGCGACGAGGAGACGGCTTGTCAACGCACCCGGACGAGCTGCGACAACACGACGACGAGATCGGCTGCGAGCAGGAGTACGTCTCGATGCTCTACGGCCGGCTGGACGCCATGCGTGAGCAGGCCGCCCGGCGGCTCACCGACGAGCTGCGCGCCGGTGGCGGCGGCACCCAGCAGGACCGCTCCCAACGCGACAGCGCCGTCCAGATGTACGCCGACCAGGTCGAGCAGTTCTCGGCGGTCGAGCAGGGGCTGGCCTTCGGCCGGCTCGACGGGGCCGACGGCAGCCGGCACTACATCGGCCGGATCGGCATCTTCGACACCGACGGCGACTACGACCCGCTGCTGATGGACTGGCGTGCCCCCGCCGCCCGGCCGTTCTATCTCGCCACCGCCGCCAACCCGCAGGGCATCCGGATGCGGCGGCACCTGCGCACCCGCGAGCGGAAGGTCACCGGCCTCAACGACGAGGTGCTGGACATCGAGACCGCCTCCCCCACCGGCCACGAGGAACTGACCGGTGAGGCGTCGCTGCTCGCCGCGCTCAGCGCCGGCCGGACCGGCCGGATGCGGGACATCGTGGAGACCATCCAGGCCGAACAGGACCGGATCATCCGGGCCGACCTGCCCGGCGTGCTGGTCGTGCAGGGCGGCCCCGGCACCGGCAAGACGGCGGTCGCGCTGCACCGCGCCGCGTACCTGCTCTACACCCACCGGCAGCAGCTCTCCACCCGGGGCGTGCTGCTGGTCGGGCCGAACGCGACGTTCCTGCGCTACATCTCGCAGGTGCTGCCGACGCTGGCCGAGACGGGTGTGCTGCTCAGCACCCCCGGCGACCTGTTCCCCGGGGTCACCGCCCGGCGCGCCGAACCGGCCCGGACCGCCGCCCTCAAGGGCCGGGCGGTGCTGGCCGAGGTGCTCGCCGCCGCCGTCCGGGACCGGCAGTGGGTGCCGGACGAGCCGATCGAGATCGAACTGCCCCAGCGGGAGGTGCTGCGACTGGACCCGGAGACGGTACGCCAGGCCCGCGACCGGGTCCGGCGTACCGACCGACCGCACAACCTGGCCCGCGCCCTGTTCGACATCGAGATCGTGCACGCCCTCGCCGACCAGGTCGCCGAACGGATCGGGGCGGACCCGCTCGGCGGGGACAACCTGCTGGAGGAGGCGGACCGGGCCGAGATCCGTCGGGAGCTGCGCGAGGAACCGGAGATCACCGCCGTCCTGGACGAGCTGTGGCCGGTGCTCACCCCGCAACGGCTGCTCGCCGACCTGTACGCCGCGCCCGAGCGGATCGCGGCCGCCGCGCCGATGCTCACCGACGACGAACGTGCCCTGCTGCACCGCGCACCCGGCGGTGGCTGGACGCCGGCCGACGTGCCGCTGCTCGACGAGGCCGCCGAGCTGCTCGGCGAGGACGAGCGGGCCGCCGCCGCCCGCCGGGAACGCATCAGGTCCTTCCAACGCGAGTACGCCGAGGGCGTGCTGGAGATCGCCAGGGGTTCCCGTTCGATCGACGTCGAGGACGAGGCCGAAGGCGGTGAGATCCTCGGCGTCACCGACCTGATCGACGCCGATCGGCTGCTGGAACGGCAGGAGGAGACCGACCGGCTGACCACCGCGCAGCGGGCCGCCGCCGACCGGGGGTGGGCGTTCGGGCACGTGATCGTGGACGAGGCGCAGGAGTTGACCCCGATGGCCTGGCGGCTGCTGATGCGCCGCTGCCCGAGCCGGTCGATGACGATCGTCGGGGACGTGGCGCAGACCGGGGCGCTGGCCGGCACCCCGTCCTGGGGCGAGGCGTTGGAGCCGTACGTGGCGCGGCGCTGGCGGTTGGAGGAGCTGACCGTCAGCTACCGCACCCCGGCCGAGATCATGGCGGTGGCCGCCGAGGTGCTCGCCGGGATCGACCCGGAGCTGCGCCCGCCCCGCTCGGTACGCCACAGCGGCGTGAAGCCGTGGGACCGTACGGTCACGGCGGACCGGCTCGGCGCGGAACTGGTCGCGGCGGCCCGTGCGGAGGCCGCCGACCTGGCCGGTGGCGACGGGGACGGCCACCCCGGCGACGGCGGGGGCCGGCTCGGGGTGATCGTGCCGGCCGGGCGGGCCGACGAGTTGGCGGGCGTCGTGCTGGCCGCGATGCCCGAGGTGGCCGTGGGCGAGCAGCCCGAGTTGGAGAGCCGGGTGGTGCTGCTCACCGTCGGCCAGGCCAAGGGGCTGGAGTTCGACTCGGTGCTGGTGGTCGACCCGGACGGGATCGTCGCCGAGTCGCCCCGGGGCCGCAGCGACCTCTACGTCGCGTTGACCCGCGCCACCCGACGCCTGGGCGTGCTGCGCCCGGCCGGCTGACAGTGCGGCCGGGTCGGGGGGCGGGCCCCTCCGACCCGGCCGCCGGGGCGTCGGCGGCGGCCGGCGTCAGTCGTCGGAGAAGTCGCCGATCTCGACGGCACTGGCGGACTGGTCGCTGACCGGGCCACCGGTCGGGGTGCTCAGGCCACCGGTGGTGGCGTCGCCGGTGGTGGTCGGGGCGACCGTGCCCGGATGCCGTTCGGGTTGCCGGGCCACCCGCCGGACGCTGGCCGGCCCGGCGGTGCCTCCGGTGGTGGTGACCGCGCCCTGACCCCGGGTGGGGCCGCCGTCGCGCAGCACCTCCGGGTCGACCGGCACGTCGGCCACGTCGTCCGGGTCGTTCTCCTGTAGTGCCCGGGTCACGTCGATCTGGGGCACGGTCACCTCGTCGAGGGCGCCGGGACCGTACGCCCCGGCGGTGAGCCGGTCCTCGGCCTGGCGGGTGGACTCCCGCATCCTGTCGTCGTCGCGCACGTTCCTCACCTCACAGGGTGTCGGTGGAACCCACTGCGTGCCCGGGGGCCCGACCACCAAACACCACGCCCTTTGCCAGCCGACACCACCGCTCTTTGCCGGCCGGGGCGGCGCGTACCACGGTCGGGGCACCGGGCTGCGGACCCGGCGGGCGGCGGATTTTCGGCCGGAGGCCGGTGTTACCTGCTCCGGGTCGGGGGGTAGACCCAGGGTGCCCCCGCCACAGCAGGTGAACCGTGCCGTGGCCGACCGCGGTAGCGGGGCGAGGGAGTGCAGGTACTCATCAAATCCTGAGGAGGACCAGATGAGCACGCAGGCTGCATCCACCAGGCCCATGAACCGGCCGATGCAGGACACCGCCCAGCGCAACGCCATGATGAACGACCAGACCCGGCAGATGCCGATGATGCACGACGGGCACCGGGAAGCGATGCCGTCTCCGGGTACGGAGACCAAGCAGTCGTTCCTGACCACCGAGTTCTGGGTCTACGCCGCCGCCGTCGCGGTCGTGGTGATCTCCGCCTTCTGGCGTGGCACCACCACGAACGGCCTGAACATCAACAACCCGACGCAGGCGTGGTGGTTCCTGACCGCCCTGACCGGCGCCTACCTGGTGAGCCGGGGCCTGGCGAAGGCGGGTTCGGCGCGGCGTTCCGGCGCGGAGCGCAAGGGTCGTCGCTGACACGGCTGACCCGAGCAGCGTGAGCTGCTGAGCACGATGGCCCCCCGGGACTACTCCCGGGGGGCCATCGCTGGTCCGCGTCGGCCGCCGCACGGCGGCCCGCCGACGTCGGGCGCGGTCTCAGCTCACTCGTCGTCGCCGAAGTCGCCGCCGTCGTCGTCGCCCTCGAAGGCGTCGTCGAGCAGTTCACCGGCGACGAGTCCACCGGCGACACCGAGCGCCGCGCCGGCCACCACGCCGCCCATCCCCGGCCCCCGGCCGTGGTGACCGTGGCCGTGGCCGTGCATGGGGTAGCCGTGGGTGGGGGCGCCGAAGCCGGAGGAGGCGCGCAGGTTGCCGTACGTGGCGGTGGTCTCGCGCAGCCAGCCGTCGACGACCCGGACCCAGTCGACGCGGTCGACGTCGCCGTGGGACACGGTGTACCTGCCGAACACGTCGTGCCCGGAGCTGAGGAAACCGCCCCGCTTGTCGCACTCCAGCACCACCTCGACGCCGTGCGGGCTGGTCACGAAGGTCAGCTCCACCTCGGAGATGGCCTGCGCGTACTGGGGTGCGGCGAAGAACTCGATCTCCTGGTAGAACGGCAGCGTCTGCTGCGAGCCCCGAATGTGGCCCCGCTCCAGGTCGGCGTGCTTGAACCGGAACCCGAGCTGCTGGAACGCGCCGAGGATGTGCTCGTGCACCGGCAGCGGGTGCACGTTGACCTGGTCGAGGTCGCTCTTGTCGACGGCGCGGGCGATCGCCAGCTCGGTCCGCAGCCCCATGGTCATGCCGTGCAGGCGCTGGCCGTAGACGTCGGTGATCGGGGTCTCCCACGGCACCGGGAACTGGAACGGGATGGCGAGCTGCTGCTTGGGGGCGAGCTGGAGCGGGCCGCTGACCACCATCCGGTGGAACTCCATGACGCCTGCGTACTCGCTGTCGCCGCCCTCGATCTCGACCCGGGTGACCAGGCCGATGCCGATCTGCTCGATGTTGGCGGGGGCGTCCCCGCCGACCAGGTTCACGTTGCCGTCGAGGGTCAGGCCGGGCCGGGTGTTCGGGTTGGCCAGGACGGTGTCGACGCTGGGCCCGCCGACCCCGAACGCGCTCAGCATCTTCTTGAAGACCATCGGAACTCCCGCTTCACGGTCGGCGCACTCCACCGTGGAGCACGCACGGTTACCCGGCGCACCCTAACCGCCAGGACTGTGAAGTGCCTGAAAGGACGCACCGGGGCGGGTCAGCAGCACCAGCACCACGCAGGCCGCCACGAAGAAGACCGCCATGGCCGAGGCCATGGGCAGCAGGGTGGCGTACCCGAGGAGACCGGTGAGTGGCGTGACCAGCGCGCCGGCGAGGAAACCCAGGCCACCCTGGAGCGCCGCGGTGGTGCCGGCGGAACGCCGGCCGGCCTCCTGGGCCAGCGCGGTGCTGGCCGGGAGGGTCAGGCCCATGCCGGCGACCACCACGGCGAGCAGCGTCCACGGCACGGCCAGCGGCCCCCCGGCCCGCCGGTCGACCAGGGCGACGACCAGCAGCACGAGGGTGGCCACCGTGGACGCGGCGAGCCCGGCGGCCCGTAGCCGGCCGGCGCCGAGCCGCCTGACCAGTACCCGGAACAGCAGCCCGGCGGCGGCCATGCCGGCGGCGTTGGTGGCGAAGATGAGGGTGTAGCGGGACTCGTCCACCCGATAGGCGGTCTGGAAGACGAACGCCGAGCCGCCGATGTAGGTGAAGAACCCGGCGATGGCCAGGCAGAGCACGATCAGGTTGGTGAGCACCGTCCGGTCCCGCAGCAGCCCGGCCATCCGGGCCAGCGCCGCACGTGGGCCGCCGTCGTGCCGGCGGTGCGTGGGCAGCGTCTCCGGCAGGCCGACCAGCGCGGCCACCGCCATCGCCGCCCCCAGCCCGGTGAGGGCGAGGAAGACGGTACGCCAGGTGCCGTGGTCGAGGATCACCCCGCCGACCGCCGGTGCCAGCACCGGGCCGAGAAACGTCACCGAGGCGATGCTGCCGAACCGGGCGGCGGCCTGGCCGCCCTGCCACGCGTCGGTCACCATCGCCCGGCCGAGCGCCACCCCGGTGCCGGCCGCGATCCCCTGCCCGAGCCGGGCGAGCACCAGCACCCCGGCGGTCGGGGCGGCGGCGCAGAGCAGCGACAGCAGGGCGAAACTCACGGTGCTCACCAGGACGATGCCGCGCCGGCCCCGGCTGTCGCTGACCGGGCCGAGCAGGAGCTGACCGGCGGCCACACCGATGATGAACGCGGTCAGGGTCAGCTGCGCCATGGTGGCGCTGGTGTCCAGGGAGCGCCGCAGTTCGGGCAGGGCCGCGATGTACGCGTCGGTGGCGAACGGCCCCACCCCGGTCAACAGCACCAGCGCGGCCATGGACGGCCTACCCGCCACCCGGCCGGGTCGGTGCGACCCGGACGGCGTCTTCACCTGCGCAGGGGTCACCCATGGACCGTAGTCCCGTGACCGGGCGGGCGCAGGGTTGTGGTGTCGGGCCGCCATCAGGCGCGTCCGGGCCTATCCGGCGTCGTCGACGAGCAGGCCGCGCAGGACGCCGCGTACCGTCGCTTCGAAGAGGTCGCGGGGCGCGGACGGTGACGGGTCGGTCATGGCGGCGACCAGGTTCGGGTAGGCCGCCAGGTCGGTGCCGGCGAAGCCGACCGGCGGCGCGGCGGTCTCCTGCCGGGCGAACAGCGACGTCACCCCGGTCATCATGGCGATCGCCTCGAACTTGGTGGTGGTCGCGGCCGGGACCGGCCGCAGGACGGCCAGGCAGTGGTCGAACCAGGCCAGGCTCTGCGGGCCGGGGGCGGTCGGCCGGGGCAGGATCTCCACCAGCCAGGGGTGCCGGCGGTAGAGGTCGAGTTGCCGCCGGGCGAGGCGCAGCATGGTGTCGAGCCAGTCGTCGCCGGCTTCCGGGTAGGGGCGCAGCTCCCCCGCGGCCCGGTCGACCATCAGGTCGAGCAGGTCGTCGCGGGAGGACAGGTAGCGGTAGAGCGAGCCGGCGCCGGTGTGCAGCGCGGCGGCGACCGCCCGCATGGAGACCGCGCCGATGCCGTCGGCGTCGGCCGTCGCGATCGCGGCGGCCACGATCTCGTCCCGGGAGTGCGAGGGCGCGGGACCGCGCTGCCCCCGGGCGGGCCGGGACCAGATCGGCGGACGCGCTGGCTCGTCGGGTGAGGTCACCGCTACACTCTAAAACTGCAAACGCCGTTCGCGGTTTCGATGTCGGGGAGGACGAGATGGAACAGCACTGGACCGTGCAGCGGGTACCGGCGGCCGACGACGCCGAGATCGTGCTCCACTCCACCGGCAGCGGGCCGGGCATCATCGTGGTGCACGGCGGCGGCGTCACCATCGGCATCTACCGCCGGTTGGCCCTGCGGCTGGCCGACCGGTTCACCGTGCACCTCTACAACCGTCGCGGGCGGGACGATGCGGCGGCCCGCGCCGAGCCCTACGACGGCGAGCAGGACGTCGACGACCTCGCCGCGCTGCTGACCGCCACCGGGGTCGGCAACGTGCTCGGCCACAGCGGCGGCGGCTTCGTGGCCCTGCGCGCCGCCGCCCGGGGGTTGCCGATCGACCGGCTCGCCCTCTACGACCCGGCGGTGCAGGTCAACGGCCTGTTCCCGCTCGACTGGGTGCCCGCCGCCCGCGCGGCGGCACATGCGGGCGACATCGCCCGCGCCATGGCGATCACCGGGGCCGGCCTCAACACCCAGTCGGCCACGTCGCGCCTGCCACTGGCCGTCCAGGTGGCCATCTGCCGGCTGTTCCTGCGTACGCCGATCGGGCGCGGCATGGGCGAACTGCTGCCGACCACCCTCGACGAGAGCGCGCTGATCCAGCACCACGACAGCCCGCCGCAGCGGTGGGCCGGCATCACCGCCGAGGTGCTGCTGGCCTGCGGCGGTAGCGGCCCGCCCTACTACCGGCCGATCACCGAGGCGCTGGCCGGGGCGCTGCCGCACGCCCGCACGCTGGTGGTGCCGCGCGCCGGTCACGACGCGCTCAACCGGGCCCCGCAGCACCTGGTCGACGCGCTCGCCGACTTCTTCACCACCCCGGTCACCTCGCAGCGGGCCCGCTCCTGACCAGCCGGCGGACAGGCCGGTGGGCCGGACTCAGCCCTGCGACACGGCCGGCGTCGGCCCACCACCGAGGAAGCCCGTCAGGATCTCGGTGAACCGCGCCGGCTGCTCCTCGGCTGCGTAGTGGCCGCAGTCGTCGATGACCGCCTCGGTGACGTCGTCGGCGGCCAGGCGCATCGTCCGGGCGACAAGCGCGCCACTGTAGAGCGCGCCGCCGATGGCGAGCACCGGCAGCGTCAGCCGGGTCTTCGCCCGCTGTTCGTTCTGCGCGATCGTCTCGTCCAGCGCCCGGTAGTAGCCGAAGCTGGCCCGCAGCCCGCGCGGGTCCGCGACGATCGCGTCGACGTAGACGTCGACGGCGTACGCGGGGATGGTGGTCGGGGTGGCGGCCTTCGTGGCGAACTGGTAGCCGAAGAACAGCCGCTCCCGGCCCCGGACCAGCGCCTCACTGAGATCGTCGAGCCGGTTGAAGCCGAAGTGCCAGAACCGCTGGCTGACCTCGGCCGGGCTGAAGAACGGCGGGGTCGGCGTGAGGCCGGGGATGATCGCGTCGACGACGGCGAGCCGGCCCACCCGCCCGGGGTGGTCGGCGGCGAGGGCGTAGCCGGTCCACATGCCGATGTCGTGGCCGACCACGTCGAACCGGTCGTGTCCGAGGGCGGCCATCAGGGCGACGAGGTCGGCGGCCAGCGTGCCGGCGTCGCACCCGTCGTCGGGCTTGTCGGAGAGGCCGGTCCCGCGCTGGTCGACGGCGACGACGGTGTGCGTACGGGCGAGGGCGGGCATCACCTCACGCCAGGCGTACCAGGTCTGCGGCCACCCGCCGACCAGTAGCAGCGGTGGGCCGTCCCCGCCGGTGACGGCGTGCAGCCGCAGCCCGTCCAGCTCGACGAGCCGGCTGGAGAAGACGTCGGTGAAGCCGTCGGGCAGCCGCAGCGCATCCAAGGTTGTCATGCCGGCGACCATACTCATCTTGGAACGATCGATACAAGATGGGTATGCTGACGATTATGGCGGGCCGCAAGCAGTTCGACGTGGACGAGGCGTTACGACGTGCGATGCACGTCTTCTGGCGCTGGGGCTACTCGGAGGCCTCCATCGACCGCCTCACCGAGGGCACCGGCCTGGGCCGCAGCTCGCTCTACGGCACCTTCGGCGACAAGAGCGCCCTGTTCCGCAGCAGCCTCCAGCTCTACACGCAGACCTACCACCCGCTGTACGACCAGGCACTGCGCGGCCCCCACCCGGACCCGGGCGCCGTGGTGGCCGCCTTCCTGCGGGTCACCCTGAACCGCATCGCCGACCCGACGGTGCCGGACGGTTGCCTGGTCACCGTGTCGGCCACACAGTTCCCGGCCCTCGACGAGGAGGGCCGGGCGATGGTCCGCGCCGTGATCGACGGCCTGCGGGCGATGCTGGAGCAGGCGTTGCTGACGGCGGGGGCCGGTGATCGGGAGGCGTCCGAACTCGCGTTGTGCACACTGGCGACGAACAAGTCCCTGGCGGTGCTGAGCCGCGCCGGCTTCTCCGGTGAAGAGCTGGCCACCGTCGCCGCAGCCGCCGCCCGCCCCCGGGGACCAGCTGTGCCGGCTACGCCGACCCCGCCGGCCCTCACCGACCGGTGAGCACCGGCGACGTGATCACCGACAACTCCAGCGCGGCCGGCAACGCCGCCACACCCGGACCACCGGCCCGAACCCAGGCGACCAGATCAGCCACCACGGCGTCGTCGGCGACAAGCCCGAACCAGACCGGCCGCGCACCGTGACGCCGCGCGGCCGCACTGGGCTGCACCACCATCACGTTGGACTGCGCGCACACGTCCAGGCAAAGACTGGTCCGCACCCGATGATCCGGCTCCAGAGCCTCTCGTAGACCGTCGAGCTGCGCGTCGTGATCGACCGTCGGATGCTTGGTCCGGCTGCCGCAGCAACAGTCCCGGCACACCGTCACCAGGCAACCCTCGGCCACACCGGTCCTCCCCGTCGCGCCTCTCACCACGGTAACCGCAGCTCCGCCACCACTGAGATCACCAGTGTCGCTGCGGGTGATCCCCACGGGCGCCCACGGGGCTGACGCCGGACCTGGGGTCCGCTTCGGGTTCGGCCCACATGCCGTTGTAACCGACTTTCCGCTGACTGGTCTTGCGTGCACCCTCCCCGACGGCTGCAATCCTGCCAACCCCACCCGCCCCCGAGAGCGGTCAACGCGTCCAGAAGGTCGCCGGAAGGGCTTCGACGTCGGTCGCGGACCGTTCGAGCAGTGCCGCGATGGGCAGCAGAGCGGTCGCCGCCGCGGCCCCCGCCGCGGGCCCGGGGCCGCTCACCACCCCCGGCCGCCCGGCCCGCCGCGGCCCCCCGGCGGCCCACCCCC
>NZ_JBMDWU010000449.1:0-3411 GCF_048594385.1 Micromonospora sp.
ACCCAGGGCTTCAACGTCTACAACCACTCGGGTAACACCCACGTGGTCGCCGACGTGGTCGGCACGCTCTGGGTCTACCCGGGTACGGCCGCCCCGCCCACGGGCCGGGCCGCGTCCCCCGGCAGCAGGCTGAAGGTGACCGACTCCGGCGTGGGCGCCCCCTCCCCACGCTGACCCCCGACACGCGAAGGGCGTCCCGGCCTCGGCCGGGACGCCCTTCGCCGTTCCCGCGCCAGGGGGCCGATGTTGCGGCCTCCGGGGCCCTCCGTCACCGCAACACCGCCGATACAGCGACGATCAGCCGCCGGCACTGCGACGATCATGGTCGCAGCCGGGTCAGCGGTTCCAGTCCTGTTTGGCGGCGCGGACCAGCTTGTCCTTCAGCTCCCGGGTGTGCCGGCGGCTCACCGGCAACTCGGCGGCGTCGATCAGCACCACGTACCCCGAGTTGACCAGGCGCAGCTCCGCGATCAGCCGCAACTGCACCAGGTACGACCGGTGGATGCGCACGAAACCCGCATCCGCCCAACGCTCGGCGAGGGTGGCCAGCGACACCCGGACCAGGTGCGACCCGTCGGCGGTGTGCAGCCGCGCGTAGTCGCCCTGCGCCTCCACCCAGCGCACCGCCGAGCGGGGCAGCATCCGGGTCGTCCCGGCCAGCTCCACCGGGATCGTCGGGTCCTCCTCGGCACGGGCCAGGGCAGCCGGGTGCGACGGCACCACCCGGGAACCCATCACCCGGCGCAGCGACTCGGCGAGCCGTTCGGCGCGTACCGGCTTGCGGACGTAGTCGGTGGCGCCCAGGTCGAACGCGTCGACCGCGCCGTCGTCGTACGCGGTGACGAAGACGATCGCGGGCGGGCGGGCGAACCGGCGCAGCACCCGGGCCAGTTCCATGCCGTCCAGGCCGGGCATCCGGATGTCCAGGAAGACCACGTCCACGTCGGTGTCCCGCAGCACCCGCAGCGCCTCGGTGGCGTCACCGGCCGTGTGCAGCCGGGCCACCCGGGGATCGGCCCGCAGGTGGTACGCCAACTCGTCGAGCGCCGGTGGCTCGTCGTCGACCGCCAGCACCCGCAGGAACCCGGAGGCGTTCACCGCGCCGCCCCGCTCGCTCACGCGCCGGCCCGTACGCCCGGGTGGAACTTCGGAATCCGCAGACTCACCTTCGTACCCGAGCCGGGGCCCGTCTCGACGACCAGGCCGAACCCGTCGCCGAAGACCGAGCGGAGCCGCTCGTCGACGTTGGAGAGGCCGACGTGCTGGCCCGGGTCGTCGGTCGGGTCGCTGCCGGCCCGGGTCAGCTCGGCGATTCCCGCGGTCAGCGTGGCCGGGTCCATCCCCACTCCGTCGTCCTCCACCGTGATGTGACACTCGGCACCCGCGTCCCGGGCCTCGATGCTCACCATGCCGGTACCGGGCTTGCGCGACAACCCGTGTCTTACCGCGTTCTCCACCAACGGTTGCAGGCACAGGAACGGCAGGGTCACCGGCAGCACCTCCGGGGCGATCTGCAACCGCACCTGCAACCGGTCACCGAACCGGGCCCGTTCGATGGTCAGGTAACGATCGATGGAACGCAACTCCTCGGCGAGGGTGGTGAACTCCCCGTGCGCCCGGAACGAGTACCTGGTGAACTCGGCGAACTCCAGGATCAGCTCCCGGGCCCGCTCCGGGTCGGTGCGCACGAACGACCCGATCGCGGTCAACGCGTTGTAGATGAAGTGCGGGCTGATCTGCGCCCGCAACGCCCGGACCTCGGCGCGGGCCAGCCGCTCCCGGGACGAGTCCAGCTCGGCCAGCGAGAGCTGGTTGCCGGCCCAGTGCGCGGTCTCCAGGGTGGCCTGTACCAGGCCCGGCGCGGGCGGCCCGTCGGCCACCGCGACGAGCGCCCCGACCACCCGGCCGTCGGCCGACAGCGGGGCCACCACCGCCCCCCGGACGAGGCAGTCCACCCGGTCGCAGTGCAGCTCCGACTCGCCCAGCACCGTCGACCGGCCGGTCTCGGCCACCCGCCGGGCCGCCGCGAGCAGTTGCCCGCCGTGGTGCCCGCCGCGCCCGTCGAGGGCCAGCAGCGTGTCGGCGTCCGTCAACGCCAGCCCGGCCGCCCCCACCAGGGCCCGCAGATGGCGTACGGCCTTCGCCGCGCCCGCCGGGTGCAGCCCGGTACGCAGCGGCTCGGCGGCCAGTCCGGCGGTGTGCAGCACCTCGTAGGTGGCCCGTTGGGTGGCGGTGGCGATGCCCCGTCGACCGCGCAGCCGCAGCGCCGCCCAGAGCGCGGCGGCGAGCGCGGTCACCAGCGAGACGACGCCGACCACGGCGGAGAGGTTGCCACCCACCCCGCGATCCTGGCCTGTCCGGCCCGCCACGCCAAGGGGTTCAGTACGCGCCCTTGCGGGCCAGCACCACACCGACCGTGCGCCACAGGATGCTCAGGTCGTACGCCAGCGACCAGTTGTCGACGTAGTAGAGGTCGAGCCGGACCGCCTCGTCCCAGGACAGGTCGGAACGGCCGGACACCTGCCACAGGCCGGTCATCCCGGGACGGACCAGCAGCCGCCGCCGTACGTCGCCGAGGAAGTCGCCGTCGTCGGCGGGCAGCGGACGCGGCCCCACCAGCGACATCTCCCCCCACAGCACGTTGATCAGCTGGGGCAGCTCGTCCAGCGAGGAGGCCCGCAGGAAGCGGCCCACCGGGAACACCCGGGGGTCCTGCTTCATCTTGAACAGCATGCCGTCGGTCTCGTTCTGGTCGACCAGACCGGCAAGCCGCTCCTCGGCGTTGACGTACATGGTGCGGAACTTCCACACCCGGAAGGTCCGCCCCTCGTGGCCCACCCGGGGCTGGCGGAAGAAGACCGGCCCGGGGTCGGAGAGCCGGATGGCCAGCCCGATGGCGAGGAAGACCGGCACGAGCAGCAGCAGGCCCAGCCCGGCGGCGACCCGGTCCATCAGGTTCTTGGCCAGCAGCGCCGGCCCGGACAGGGTCGGCTCCTCCACGTGCAGCAGCGGCAGGCCCTCGATGGGGCGGATGTGCACCCGGGGGCCGGCGATGTCGGTGAGCTGCGGGGCGACCACCAAGTCGACGCCGGAGCCCTCCAGCTGCCAGGCCAACCGGCGCAGCTCACCCGGTTCGGCGCTGGCCGAGCCGCAGACCGCGATGGTGTCCCCGCCGACCTCCCGCACCAGGGCCAGCACGTCCCGCCCGGCGTACACCGGGACGGGGGTCTGGATGCCCCGGGCGGCGGCGTACCCGTCGGTGATGTGGATGGCCACCGGCACCAGGCCGGCGGCCGGGTTGCGGGTGACCGCGACGTAGACCTCCAGGCACTCCGGCAGGGTGCCCACCAGCACCATCCGGTGCCCGGCGTGCCCGGCCCGACCCCGGATGCGGTGCAACACGAACCGCGC
>NZ_JBMDWU010000045.1:0-6514 GCF_048594385.1 Micromonospora sp.
GCCGGTGAGTCAGACCAACCCGGCGACCCACCCCACCATCCTCACTGTCTGCCGTCGACCCGCCCTTTGGGGAAGCGGGCCGCCGTCCGGCCCGCCACGTCAAGACGGCCTTGACGGCTCGTACGGACGCTGGCGGGTCGGGCGGTGGTCTGCTCGGCTTGCCCGGGTCGATGGCAGGCGGGATGGCCTACCGCAACCACCCACGGGCCGTGATCCGCCGACGGTTCCCCGGCCATCCTGGAGCCTGAGCGCCCCCGCCGGAGGCGCAGTAACCGCAGCCCCGCGACTGCCGCCCGGTCGCCGACGGGGCCGGCGTGCGCTCCCCTACGCTGCGCGGGCTTGTGACCGCGCGGCCCGGCAGGCTGCCGGCCCACCACATCTTCGGTCAACGGCCTGTCGTTCTGCGGCAGCCCTCTGGGCTTCCTGCTGTCCGCGTCAGCCCCCGGGCATCAGGCGTGACGGCCGCAGAGCGGCAGCGGCAGCGGCCGGCGCGCGCCCTGGCGGCGGCGCGTGCGGCCCGTTCAGGGCCGCCTTGATAGACGTACAGAAAGTCCTCCCACAACCGGCAGGCAGCCGGCCGCCCTGCGGTTTCACGGCGGGTTGACGTGTCGGTACCCGGTGCTACTCTGGCCCTCGTCGAGCACGTCAGCGCGGCCTTCCCGCCGGATCGCTGAACTCGACTTCGGAGTTGCCGAGCGGCCTTCCTGCCGCTGACGCGGGCCACATCCCGCCGGCTCTCGACCGCACCGGCCGCTATGCCGGCCCGGAATCCGCTGAATAGCCCAGCACGGCCTTCCCCGCCGTCCACGATGGCCCTCGGATTCACGCACCTCGACGGGTGGGGATCACCTGCGGCAACCCACCGGAAGCCGACGACCAGGCACCCCACCCGTCCCGGCATCACCCAAGATCCAGGAACCCAGCTCAACGGCGGTCCAAGGCCGATGGCCAACCCCGCCCTCCGGCGTGAGCCGCCCTCTCCGGCGGTGCCAGGAGACACCGCGAACACCACCGACCGGCGTCCGGTGGCAGTTCGTCGCCCGTCCCCTGCCACCCCTTGAGGAGAGAACCGTGTCCACCCTCACCGCCGGCCGTGACGCCCAGGCCCTGCACCGCGCCGCCGCCCCGGATTACTTCGGCTGGCTGGAGCACACCCGCGCCGCCGGAGGCTGCACCCGCCCGATCCGCCTGGCCGGCACCCTCACCGCCGTCGAACCCGCCACCGGCCGGGTCCTGGCCGCGCAGCACACCGACGAACTGCCCGACCGGACGCTGTACAAGGCGTGCGGCAACCGCCGTGCCGCCCAGTGCCCCGACTGCGCCTGGGTCTACGCCGGTGACGCCTTCCAGGTGGTCCGCTGCGGCCTGACCGGCGGCAAGACCATCCCCGCCACCGTCAGCAGGCATCCGGTCGTCTTCGCCACCTTCACCGCCCCGTCCTTCGGCCCGGTGCACCACCGGCACATCCCCCGGCACACCTGCACCAACCGGCGGCGCTGCGACTGCCGACCCGCTCCCTGCCGTGCCCGGAGCACCGCCGGCACCTGCCCTCACGGGCGGCCCGCGGCCTGCTTCACCCGCCACGACGCCGACGATCCGCAGCTCGGTCGACCGCTCTGCCTGGACTGCTACGACCACGACCACCAGGCCGTCTGGAACTACTTTTCCGGCGAGCTGTGGCGGCGCACGAAACAGGCCATCGAACGCCACCTCACCGCAGTGTGCCGCCGACGCGGCATCCCCCACGTCCAGGTCGTCACCGACTCCGGCCGTGTTCGGCGGGTGCCTCCGGTGCGGGTGTCCCACGGGAAGGTCGCCGAGATGCAGCGTCGGGGCGCGGTGCACTTCCACGTCCTGCTGCGCCTCGACGGCGTCGACCCACACGACCGGCACGCCCTGCTGCCGCCGCCGGCCGGCGTCACCGTCGACGACCTCGACGCCGCCGTCCACGCCGCCACCCGACAGATCACCGTCACCACCCCGCCGCACCCCGACCGCCCGCAGGGCTGGCCGGTCGCCTGGGGTGAGCAGGTCGACGTACGGCGCATCGGCACCAGCGACGGCGACGTGACCGACGCCAAGGTGGCCGCCTACCTCGCCAAGTACGCCACGAAGTCCACCGAGGTCACCGGCCACTGCTCCACCCGACTCACCCCGGACACCGTCGACGCCTACGCCGACCCGGAAGGCGACCACCTCGCCCGCCTCATCGACGCCTGCTGGCGACTCGGCCGCCCCACCCGGCACCACGTCCCCCGGACAGCCGGGAACACCGAAGACCGTCAAGGCGACCTTGACCCCACACCGAACGAGTACGCCGGGCTGCGCCGCTGGGCGCACATGTTCGGCTACGGCGGCCACTTCCTCACCAAGGCCCGCCGCTACTCGGTCACCTTCGGCCTGCTCCGCGACACCCGCGCCGCCTACCGCCGCACCGAGCACGCCAGCACCTCCGACAGCAACGACACCGCCGGCACGGTCACCGTGGGCACGCTGGCCTTCGTCGGCTCCGGCTGGCTGACCGACGGGGACGCCCTGCTCGCCAACACCGCCGCCGCCCAACGCCGCGAACGCCAACGCATCGGCCGGGAGGAACTCGCCCACGAGGCGTGGTCGGGGGTGGCGGCGTGACCCGACCCCTCACCCCGCGCTGGTACTCGCCCGCCGAGGTGGCCGTGCTGCTCGGCTTCGGCCTGTCCAAGGTCAAGATGAAGATCGCCACCGGGGAGCTGCGCTCCATCAAGGACGGCAAGTACCGCCGCGTCCTGCCCGAGTGGGTCGACGAGTACGTCCGCGAGCAGGTCGAGCGGCAGGAGGCCGCCTGATGCCCGCCCGCACCCGCGCCAACGGCGAAGGCTCGATCTTCCCGTACCGCAACGGCTTCGCCGCGTACGTCTGGGTCACCAAGCCCGACGGCAGGCGGACCCGCAAGTATGTCTACGGCCCGACCCGGGAGGTCGTCCACGACAAGTGGATCAAGCTGCACCGGCAGGCCAAGGTCGGGCCGGTCGCCACCCGGGTGCCGACCCTCGGCGACTACCTGACCTACTGGCACCGGGAAGTGGTGCGCCCCAACCTCGCGCCGCTGACCTGCGCCACCTACGAGACGATCCTCCGGCTGTACGTGATCCCCGGCCTCGGCGGGAAGCGGCTCGACCGGCTCCAGGTGCGCGACGTGCAGACCTGGATCAACGAGGTGGCCCGCGCCTGCCAGTGCTGCGCCCAGGGCAAGGACGCCCGCCGCCCGGAACTCAGGCGGCGCTGCTGCGCGCTCGGCCGGTGCTGCGGCGACGTGCCGTCCGCCCGCACCGTCAAGGACGTCCGGGGTGTACTGCGCTCCGCGCTCAACCACGCCGCCACCGAGGAACTGGTCACCCGCAACGCCGCCGCCCTGGTCAAGCTCCCACCGGTCCGCCGCCGCAAGGGCCGGGCGTGGACCAGCGACGAGGCGCGTCGCTTCCTGGAGTCCGCGCGGGCCGACCGTGATCCGCTGTACGCCGCGTACGTGCTGATCCTGGTGCTCGGGCTGCGCAAGGGGGAGGTGCTCGGCCTCACCGGGGACGCCGTGGACCTGGCGGCGGGGGAGCTGTCGATCGGCTGGCAGTTGCAGCGGGTCGGCGGCCAACTGCTGCACCGCGAGACCAAGACACAGACCTCGGACGCCACGCTCCCGCTACCGGACATCTGCGCGGCGGCACTCGACCTCCGCCAGAGCGCGAGGAAGGCCGACCGTGATGAGGCGGGCATCGCTTGGCAGGGCTCGCTGCTGCTGTTCACCACCCGCTACGGGACCCCCGTCGAGCCGCGCAACTTCAACCGCTCATGGGACGCCCGCTGCGCCCGTGCCGGGGTCCGGAAGATCACCGTGCACGATGCCCGGCGTACCTGCGCGACCCTGCTCGTCGACCTGGACGTGCACCCGCGCGTCATCATGCAGGTGCTCCGGCACGCCGAGGTGTCGGTCACGATGGAGATCTATTCGCAGGCGTCCTCGGACGCCACCCGCGACGCCCTCAAGCGGCTGGGGGAGAGCCTGCGGTGATCACCGCTGCTGTACTCCACTGCTGTACGGAAGCACTAGAGGGCACATCCATGGATCGGATGTGCCCTCTGACCTCTGTCGGGGTGGCCGGATTCGAACCGACGACCTCTTCGTCCCGAACGAAGCGCGCTACCAAGCTGCGCCACACCCCGAGGCGTGCGGTGAAATAGTAGCCCACCCGCTCCGCCGATCAAACTCGGTACCCCCCGCTCCGGCGACGGCCAGGCCGGCACCCGGCCCTGGCCTGCCCACCCCCATGATCAGATTGCCGAAATGACGACGACACGCCGTCACGACTGCGCGAAACGGCAATCTGATCATGGGGGTGGAGCGGTGGAGGCAGCAGAGCAGGGAGCAGCAGAGCAGGGGGCGGCAGAGCAGGGGGCGGCAGAGCAGGGAGGCAGCAGAGCGGGGATCAGCGGGGGGTGAGGGTGAGGATGCTGGCCTCGGGCGGGCAGGCGAAGCGGACCGGGGCGGTGGGGTGGGTGCCGAGGCCCGCCGAGACGTGCAGCCAGGAGTCGGAGCCGGGCCAGCGGTGCAGGCCCTTCGCCATCGCCCGGGGCAGCCCGCAGTTGGTCACCAATGCGCCGTAGCCGGGTACGCAGACCTGACCGCCGTGGGTGTGCCCGGCCAACAGCAGGCCGAAGCCGTCGGCGGCCATCTGGTCGAGCAGCGCCGGTTCCGGGGCGTGGGCGAGCGCGATGGACAGGTCGGCGGCGGGGGTGACCGGGCCGGCGACGGCCGGGTAGTCGTCCTGCCCGATGTGCGGGTCGTCCACGCCGACCAGCTCGACGAGGCGGCCACCGGCCTTGATCGAGGTACGCGCGTTGTTGAGGTCCGCCCAGCCGGCCCCGGTGAGGACGTCCCGCAGTTCCTCGTACGGCAGGGCGGCGCCCTCGGTGTACTCCCGGCCCGGCAGGAAGTAGGTGAACGGGTTCTTCCAGACCGGCCCGGTGTAGTCGTTGGAGCCGAAGACGAACGCGCCCGGATAGTCGAGCAGCGGTTGCAGGGCGCGCAGCACCCCGGGCACCGCGTCGGGGTGGGCCATGTTGTCCCCGGTGACCACCACCAGGTCCGGGTCGAGGGCGGCCAGCGACGCCACCCACTGCTGCTTGCGCCGCTGGTCGGGCATCATGTGCAGGTCCGACAGGTGCAGCACGCGCAGAGGCTCGGCGTCGGCCGGCAACACCGGCACGTCGTACCGGCGCAGGGTGAACATGTTGCGTTCGACGAGGGACGCGTACGCCAGTGTGGCCGCCCCGGCGGCGACGGTCCCGGCGGCGAGGCCGAATAGTGTGCGCTTTCGCATGCCGACCAGGGTAGTTTGACCGTCCATGAGCACGCTGAAGGACCGCCTGACCGCAGACATGCGCGCCGCACTCAAGGCGCGCGACGAGCTGACCACCTCCACGTTGCGGATGGCGCTGGCCGCCGTCGGCAACGCCGAGGTCGCCGGCAAGGCCAAGCGCGAGCTCTCCGACGACGAGGTGCTCGCGGTGCTGACCAAGGAGGCGAAGAAGCGCCGGGAGGCGGCTGCCGCGTTCGCCGACGCCGGTCGTGCCGAGCAGGCCGACAAGGAGACCGCCGAGGGTGCGGTGCTCGACCGCTACCTGCCGAAGCAGCTCTCGGAGCAGGAGCTGACGGAGCTGGTGTCGGGGGCGCTGGCCGCAGCCGGCTTCACCGAGAAGTCCCAGATGGGCCCGGCGATGAAGGCGGCCCAGGCCGCGGTGGCCGGTCGGGCCGAGGGCGGTCGCGTCGCCGCCGAGGTACGCCGACAGCTCGGCCTCTGACCCACATTGGCTCTGGTCGGTTCGATGGCTCCGGTTTGTCAATTCAATTTTGATTACCGGGAGTGTTCGTAATTGACTGTTGCGGTGACGGCTGATTCGTGGAAGGCTCGTTTGGCCGGCTTGACATGCAACGGGGGCGTGATCGATACCGGTTGAGGACATGACCCTCGTTGCCTCGACCATCTGAGGTGACTATGAAGCCGTTGGCTGTTGCTTCCCTATTCATTTCGACGTGCATGGGTGCCGTCGTCGTGCCGTCGGCGGCGTCCGCCGACATCTCCATCCAGGCCACCTGCTCTCGTACGGTCAACGTGGCGAGCAGTGCGTACAGCACGTCCGATCCCATCGCCATGCCGTCGACCGGCAGCACCGCGTCGAGCACGAGCTGTGGAATGGCGCAGGGTGCCAACAGCAGCGCTGTCGGTGCCCTGCAGCGGGCGTTGAAATACTGTTACGGTGCCAGCATCACCGTGGACAACGATTTCGGCCCTGCGACCAAGTCTGCCCTCGTCTCCGCTCAGAAGCGGGAGGGCATCACCGCAGACGGAATCTATGGTCCGCAGACCCGGTCGAGCCTCACCTGGCGCACGGTGGGTGGTCGGTGCGACGAGGCTGCGAACCCCATCTACACCTGATTGTTTGAGTTCCGTTTACCGTGAATGCGGAACGGGCGGGCACCCCG
>NZ_JBMDWU010000450.1:0-5698 GCF_048594385.1 Micromonospora sp.
TCGTCGAGGTCACCGCCTTCGACGGGGTCGTCGACGGGGTCCGTGAGCAGATCCGGATGCAGATCGAGCTGTCCCTGCGCCGGGTGCTCCCCGGCCCGGTGTACGCCGACGTCCCGACGTCCGGCAGCGCGGTCGGCGGAGTCCACGACGGTCGGGACCTCCGCGACGACGTGCTGCTGCGCGTCACCGAGGCGCGGCAGGCCCTCGAAGGGCTGCCCGCCGGGGAACCGGAGACCGCGGCGGCGGTCGTCGTCCACCGGCTCGGCGGCGTCCTGGTCCGGCTGCTGCCGGTGCTCGTCACGCCGGCCCTGGCCGCCCCCTTCGCGGCCCACGCCGTTCAGGTGCGCGGCGTGCTGGACGACTTCCGGTGGCTGGTGGGCCGGTGGGCGCAGCAGTGGCGGACCGGCGACGTCGAGGTCGCCGGGCTGGTCAGCCGCGCGACCGGGACGCTCGACGTGATCGTCGACCTGACGCCGCTGATCGAGCTGGCCCCGGCCGCCCACCGCGACCTCGACCTGACGCCGCTGGTCGACGGCGACCAGGCGGACGACACGGACCACGTCGCGGCGCTGGCCCGGTTCCGCGCCGAGCTGACCCGGCTGCGCGACGCCACCGGGATCGCGCTGGACGGGCCGATCATGCAGGTCTACGGCTGGCAACTGCTGACCCAGGCACTCGGGGCACTGTGGTTCGGCGTGACCGGGGGCCCCGAACCGGTCGCGGACTCACGCGCCCTCGGGGCTGCCGCTGCGGCGCTCGACGCGTACCACGAGGTGGTCGGCGGGCTCGGTGCCGGCACCGCCGATCTCGCGGCGATCGACCGGGCCGCCGGGGCGGTCGGGGTGCTGGCCGGCTGGCTGCGTCCCCAGCCCGACCAGGCGGCGACCGACCGGGAGCTCGCCCGGCTCGACGACGCGCTGGCGGTGGTGGGTCTGCGCACCGACGCGCAGCTCGACCGGCTCGCCCTGGACACCCGGGAGGCGATGCTCGACGGGCTGCTCGACGCGGCGACCGCCGCCCTGGACACGTTCCGGATCAGCCGCGACCCCGGCCGTGGCGCTCTCGCCGGGATCCCCGGGGCACCGGGCCCGCTCGCCGACTGGATGACGCTGCTGCGCACCGTGCAGCAGATGAGCGCCCTCTGGAACGGCGGGGAGCCGGACCGGCCCCGGCTGCGTGCCATGCACGGCCTCGCCGGACAGGTCCGCGACGGCATCGCGGCCGGTCGGGCCGACTTCGTCCGACTGGCCAACCGGGAGGCTCCCGGTGGCGACCCGCGTGCGGTGTCGGACCGGGTGCTCGACGCGCCGGCTGCCGGGGCCCGCCGCCCGGCCACCCCGGTCCGGTCCGCCATGGGCGTGACCGGACCCGCGACGGTGCGACCGGGCCCCGGTCAGGTCCTGCTGCACCTGGTCGTCGAGGTGCCCCGGGGGCAGCAGAGCGGGGCTGCGGAGCCGGTGTCGACCGACCTGCACCAGGACCCGGCCACCGGGCGGGTACATCTCACGACCGGTGACCCGTACGCCCCCGTCGCCGTGTTCACCCGGCCGGAGACCGCGTACGGGGTGGCCCGGGGGATGGCCGACCACCTGGCGCAGGTGGGTCTGCCCTCCGGCGACGGCCCGGTGGTACGCCGGTTCGTGGTCGACGCCGACGCGTTCACCGCCCCGGCCGACGCGCAGGTGTACGTCTTCCCGGCCCGTGACTTCGCGGCCCTGGTCGACCGGGCCGAACCCGGCTCGCTGGACAGCTACGCGACCGACCCGGAAACGGTCGACGACACCACCCGTGCCCTGGACGCGCTCGCCGCCGCCGACACCCCGGTCGTCACCGTCGACGAGGCCAGCCGGATGCTGCCGACGCGGGAGCCGAACGCCCGACACCGACCGCGCCCCGAGCCGGCCCCGGTCGCCACCGACGACCGACCTGCCGGCACCGCCGTCCCCCCGGTCGCCCGTCGGGACGCCGGTCCGGCTGCTGCCGTCCCGCCGGGCACGGTGCCGGTCGGTCCGGTCCCGTCGGGCACGGTGGTGCCCCCGGGCGCGGTCCTGGCGGGGATGGTCCTGGCGGGGGTGGCCCTGCCGGGCACCGTCGTTGTGCCGGGACTCGGTGACATCCTGGTCACCGGACTCCCCGGACTGCCGGTGTACCCGCCCGGCGCGCGGTCGACCACACCCGCTCCGGTACCGGACCGCCCCGGCAGCCCGCCACGCCGTCGACAGCGCACCCCGCGACCGGCGGCCGATCGGGGGTGAACCGGCACGCCCCGGGGGCCGTTGTGGGGGCATGACCACGACGACCGGGCCGACCACCGATCGGCGTACCGCCGTGCACCGGCTGCTGCTGCGCCTCGCCGGACAGGCCCCGGACGAGGTGGTCAGCGCGGCCCGGCAGTGGCTCGCGGCGGATCAGCTCGCCGAGGTGGCCCAGGCGGTGGCGTTCACCTGCCTGACCGGGGGCGTCGGGCTCACCGCGCCCGAGCAGGTACTGCTCGCCGGGGTCCTGGCCGACGCCGGTGCGGACGACGACATGCTCGCCGGGCTGCCCACCGGCGAAGCCCCGCCGGTGGCGTACGGGATGGCCCCGGTGGGCCCGCAGGTGCTGGCCGGGGCCGGCGGGCGGATGCCGTACAGCATGGACCTGACCGTGGGTGGGGACGGCCCAGGCTCGCCCGACGACCTGGACCGGGTCGCCATCGCCGCGGTGGCTGCCGCACCCGGGACGGTGGGGCTCTGGCGGGCCTGGCGGTACCCGGCCGTGGACACGCCGTATCCGGCGCCGAAGCGGCTCTACCTCGTGCAGGGCGCGGATCCGGTCGCCCTCGCCGCCCGGATCGGGTCCACCCTGGAGGCGGCCGGGGAACGGCATCCGCTGGTGGAGGCGTTCGGTGAGCCGGTGGAGCTGCCGGAGTACCAGCGGCGGGCGTTGGCCTACTCGGCGCTGCTCTGGGCGGACCGCCCCGCCGGGCCGCTGCGGACGGCCACCCCACCGGACCCCGCCGACCCACCCGGCACCCTCGGCGACGACGAGGCGGAACGGGTCGTCGCCTACCTCGGCGCGGGGGTGCCGCTGCTGGCCAGCCCGCACCGGTCGGCTGACGGCTTCGATCCGGCGTCGGCCGCCGACCCGGTACCCACGGGTGTCCGGGGCGACGGGCGGTGGCTGTGGTCGGAGGCGGTCACCTACTACGCCGACCAGTACGGCTTCGCCCCCGAAGCGGACCTGCTCGCGGCGATCCGGGCCGCCGACTACACCGCCCCGACCCTCGACGCGGTGGCGGTGCACCGTTCGCTGTCGTACCTCTTCGCGGCGATGTGCGACCCCGACCGGACCGGGGTGAACCAACACGCCGGACCCCCCGTTGTGGAGGCATGAGCGTGCCGTCGGCGATGCACCGGCTCCTGCTGCGGATCGCCGGGCAGGCCCCCGCCGCGCTGCTCGGCACCGCCCGCGCCCGGCTGGCCGACGGTGCGGTGACCGAGGTGGCCCGGATGGTGGCCTTCGCCGCCGCCGCCCGGCAGATCCGGCTGACCGACCCCGACGTGCTGCTGCTCACCGGGGTGCTCGTCGCCGCCGGTGCGCCCGACGACCTGCTCGCCGACCTGCCCCGCGCCGCCGACGACCGCACCCCGCCCTACCTCTGGACGCCGGACCCGCCCGCCGACCCCGGCCAGCCCGGCAACGGTCACGCCGCCGGGCCGCCCGGGTCGGCCCCCTCCGGTGTGCACCCGCCTGTCGGGGGCGTGGCGTCCGACGGCGGGGACGCGGTCGACCGGGCCCCCGACGACGCCCTCGGTGGCGGGGCGGCACAGCCCGCCGGGCAGTGGCGGGTCTGGCGACGCCCGGCGTCGGCCACGCCGTACCCGTCGGCCAGCCGGGTCTATCTGGTCCAGGCCCGCGCCGGGGCGGTCGCGCTCACCGCGCGGCTCCAGGCCGCCCTGGCGGCGGTGGGCGAGACCGACCCGCTGGTCGAGGTCTTCGGGCACCTCGCCGGGCTGCCGACGTACCACCGGCGGGCGCTCGCGGGGGCCGTCCTGCTCTGGGCCGCCCGACCGGCCGAGCGGGTACGCGTCGCGGCCACCTTCGACACCCTCGACGCGACCGGGAACCCGACGTTCGGCCCCGACCGGGCCCGACTGTCGACCGCGGAGGCGAACCGGGTCGCCGGCTACCTCGCCGCCGGGTTCCCCCTGCTGACCGGCCCGGCCCGGGTGCCCGACGTGGTCACCCCGGGCCGCACGGTGCCGGTGGACCTGCTCGGCGACGGCCGGTGGATCTGGTCCGCCGCCACCGCGCACTACCTCACCCGGTACCGGATCGCCCCGGACGAGGGCCTGCTGGCGACGATCCGGGCGGCCGGCTACGCGCCCCCCGACGTGGACGCGGTGGCGGTGCACCGCTCCCGGGCGGCGCTGGTCGAGGCCACCGGCGGGGTACGACGGGCGGCGGGCTGACCGACGATGACCGACCCGCCCGACCCCGTACACGCCGCCGTCGTCGGTGCCGTGCTCCTCGTCCACGCCGCCACGGAGCCGTACGCCGCCCTGGCCGGGGTGGCCGCCCGGCTGCCGGCCGACCCGGACCGTACGGTGGTGCTCTGCTCGGCGACCGTGTCGGCCCGACCGGACCTGTTCGCTCTCCTGGCCGATTTGCTGCCCCGCCAGCTCGGCGGGTCGGCCGCCGGGTTCCGGCTGGTCCCGCTCGGCGGCTATGCCGACCCGGTGGCGGTGCCGGACCTGGCGGCCGGCCTCGCCGCGGATCTCGGGATCGACGGGGCGGTGCCGCTGGACGCCCCGGCCGTGTCCACCCGGGCGGTACCGGTGGCCCGCCGGTGGATCGTCGCCGACGGTGGGCCGGCCCGACCGGAGCACCCGCCCGCCGACTGGTGCCCGCCACCTGCCGGGCCGGCCCGGCAGGTCGGCGGCCCCGAGGGCTGGCTGGTCGCCCCGGTCGGGGACGGCTACACGTGGCTGCCCGCCGGCTGGCCACCACCGGCCGCCGGGCCCGTCGGGTCCGTCGAGGACGCGGGACGGCCGGAGCGGACGGATGGTGACGGTCCGGCTGCTCCCGGCGGACAGCCGGCCGGTGACCGGGGCCGCCCGCCGGGGCGACCGGTACCCGGTGGCTGGTCCTTCCTGCCCGACCCCGCCGGGACGCCGCTGGGGCGCGACGATCTCCCGGGCCCCGGACGGCAGGCTCCGGTGCCGCTCGACGTGTACCTGGTCGAGGTGGCGCTCGGCGCGGGCGGCTTCCAGGTGGACGGCCGGCCGGTGCCGCCCGGGGTGCTCGCCGGTCACCTGGCGGCCCTGCGGCGTGCCGGGCGACCCGTGGTGCTCTGCGGGGACGCACCGTACCCCGCCACGGCCGGGATGCTGTTCGGGGCTCTCGCCGACGCCCTCGGCGTTCCGGTCGTCGCCGGTGACGCCCGGGTCGGGGTCACCGCGACGGGGCTGCTGACCACCACGGGCACGTTCCGCCGGTGGCGTCCCCGGCCGGCGGCCGGCACCGCCCGCACGGTGACCGCCCTCGGCCCGGTGCTCCCCGCCCCGGCGGACCTCCCCACCGTGCCTCCCACGCCACCTGCCGTGCCCGCCACCCCCGGACCACCCGACGACGCGCCGGCCACGACCGGTGCCGCGCCGGCCACGACCGGTGCCGCGCCCGCCATGACCGGCACCGCGCCCGCCATGACCCGTGC
>NZ_JBMDWU010000451.1:0-4936 GCF_048594385.1 Micromonospora sp.
CGGTCGACCTCGTCGGCCACCCGCCCGCCCGGTCCGGTCTCGGGGGCGACTGTGGACAGGGGGAGCAGGGGCAGGGCCAGGTAGCTGCGGTAGTCGTACCGGCCGTCCCACTTGTCGAGCGCCACGTCGAGGAAGGCGGACAACTCGCGGGCGGGGGTGGTCCGCGCGTTCACCCGGGCGCGCGCGGCGTCCAGCTGGACGAGGAGTTCCTTTTTGACGAAGTGTTTACCGACACGATGAAATTCGGTGACCACTGCCTGGTAGGGAAATTGCTCGGGATCGGCCGTACCGGACGACCAGCTCGTCAGCTCACGCACGAACCGCACCTCGTGGGGGTATCTGTCACAGGGAGCGCCGACGATTTTTCGAGTGGCGCGGCTCGTCATGCCTCTGCGGTGCCCGAATGCGCCGCCACCGGGACGTCGGCGCCCGGCCGGGACGGGCGCAGCTCGGGAAAGAACCGGTGTTCGAGGAGCTTGGCGAGCACGTTCGCCGCGCTGCCCGGGGTGCCGCCGGGGGCGTGCCCGCCGACCCGCAGGGCGACCTCGTAGTGGCGCACCCGCCACTGGTGGACCTGCTCGTCCCAGGCGATCATCGCCTCGGCGAGCCGCCGGGTCGGGTCGGTCGGTGCCAGCGCGTCGAGCCTGCCGCCCCGGGTGGCGAGGTGCTCGGCGAAGACCCGGCCGAGCCGCCTGCTGACCGTCGCGGCCCGCCGCCAGCCGGGCGACTCGGCACCGGAACCGTTGCCCAGCGCGGGTTGCATCGTCTGGAAGTCGACAGGCGACAGGTGCCGGAACATCTCCAGCTGGTCGGTGACCAGTCGCACCGCGAGCGTCGCGCGGGCCAGCAGCGCCGCCGCCGCGGTCGGGTCGGCGGCCCCGGTCCGCCCGACGGCGGCGCTCAGCTCGGCCTCGGCCAGCTTCAGCCACAGCTCGGCGGACTGGTGCACCACCTGGAAGAGCAGCTCGTCACGGTGGAGCATCTCCGCCGGGCGGCGTTGCAGGGCGAGCAGCTCGTCGGTGCGCATGTAACGGGCGTAGTCCGTGGAGCCGTCGCCCGGCAGCACCGGTGACTGGTCACGTTTCACGACTGTCCCTTCTCCTAAACGCCGGCGCGCACGGGACCGGCACTCGACAGCGGCAATTATTCAACGACGAACGGCAATGTGTCACCCCCTGTTCCACGATTAGTGATCCTCGGCGCTCCGAGCGAATCGCCGCCTTTGCGCTCCGGCCCGGGTCGGCTATCAGAACGAAATACGCGAGTCAATACCAGGGTGTGCCTGACGTGTCACAGGTCGGCGGGCCGGGATGCGGTCGCCGATCGCCGGTGGCCGGGTGCGGTTTTCCGGTGTCGCCGTTCCGGTGTCGCCGCCGGCGCGGGGCGTCGCCGGCGGAACATTGCCCCGGGTGGTCGTTTGCATACTTTCCGAAGTTGTGATGGGGTCTGGCGGAATCGTCGCCGAGGGTGTCGTTTCGACAGCGAAAAGTGACGGGCCCGTCGGGCCGGTCGCCCGGAAGGAGTGCCATGACCACTGCGCCGACCTCCACCTCGTGCCGCGTCGACGGATTCGGGGAGGTGTCCCTCCGGCCGGTGGATCCCGACCGGGACGTCGCGGTGATCCACGACTGGGTGACCCGGGAGCGGTCCCGGTTCTGGGGCATGCGCGGGGCCAGCCGGGAGCGGGTCCGCGAGATCTACGCGTACCTCGACTCGCTGACCACCCACCACGCCTACCTGGCCCACCGGGACGGCCGGCCGGTGGCGCTGTTCCAGACCTACGAGCCGGCGGCGGACCCGGTCGGGCGGTGCTACGACGTACGCCCCGGCGACTTCGGCATCCACCTGCTGATCGGCCCGCCGGACGACGGCCCGCAGCCCGGCTTCACCGGCGTGCTCCTCGACGTGTTCCTCGCGTTCGTGCTGGCCGACCCGACCCGGCTGCGGATCGTCGCCGAACCGGACGCCCGCAACGCCCGCGCCATCGACCGGCTGGTCCGGGCCGGCTTCGTGCCCGGGCCGGAGATCGACCTGCCGGAGAAGCGGGCCCGGCTGCTCTTCCTCGACCGCGCCGCCCGGGAGCGTTGACCAGGCTCGGGGCTGCGCGGGCAGGGGGCGACGCGCCCCGAGCGGGTGACGGGTGACCCACGTCGCCATTCACGTTGTTGGTTAGGTTAGCCTCACCTACGTGCTTAGTGATCGAGTTCGCCCGGCGGGGGAGCGGCACCACCTGACCGGCACCGGGACCCTGCCCGTCGCGCCCTGGCGGCTGTTCGACGTCCAGGTACGCACCGCGCGTCGGCTCAGCCCGTCGTTCCTGCGGGTCACCTTCACCGGCCCGGACCTCGACCGGTTCGCCGACAACGGGTACGACCAGCGGATCAAGCTGGTGCTGCCGCTGCCCGGCCGGACCGGCGTGCACCTGCCCGGCGGCGACGACTGGTACACCCACTGGCGCGCCCTGCCCGAGCAGGAGCGCTGCCCGATCCGCACGTACACCGTCCGGGCGGTCCGGCAGCACCTGTCCGAGGTGGACGTGGACCTGGTGCTGCACGGCGACCACGGCCCGGCGGGCCGGTGGGCTCTGCGGGTCCGCCCCGGCGACGAGGCCGGGCTGCTCGGACCCGACGCCGGCTACGACGGCGAGCACGGCGGCATCGAGTTCCGCCCGCCGCCCGCCGGCCGGCTGCTGCTTGCCGGTGACGAGACCGCCGTGCCCGCGATCAGCGCCATCCTGGAACGCCTGCCCCTCGACGCCCGGGGCGAGGTGCTGCTCGAGGTGCCGGACCCGGCCGACGTCCTGCCGGTGTCCGCCCCACCCGGCGTCACCGTGAGCTGGCTGGCCCGCGCCGGCGGCGGCCACGGCAGCAGGCTGCTCCCCGCCGTGGCAGCGGCGGGGCAACGGCTGCTGTCGGGCACCGGGACGACGCCCGCCGGGGCGGTCGTCGACGTCGACGTCGACGTGGCCCCGCTGTGGGAGGTGCCGACCCCGACCGCGCCCGTGCCCGTCTACGCCTGGCTCGCCGGCGAGGCCGGTGTCATCCGCGCGCTGCGCCGGCACCTCGTCGCCGAGCGGGGCGTGGACCGCCGCGCCGTCGCCTTCATGGGGTACTGGCGGCTGGGGCGCGTGGACCCGGCCTGATCCGTGACCAGCGGCTGTGACCCGCGTTACCTCTCGGTGGAGCGGGAATCAGAACAGCAGGTCCGGATTTGAAGCCAGGTGTGACTGTCGTACCGCCTCGCGCCCGGCCGCACCACGACCGGGCGGAGCTTCCCCGATGACCGATCTCGCCCCCGACCGGCTGACGAAGGTCGCACCGACGCCCGGAGAACTGATGACCCGCCGGCAGCGGGTCCGGCTCGTCCTCGTCCTCGGCTCGCTGATCGCCATCGGCCCGCTGACCATCGACATGTACCTGCCGGCGCTGCCCGCCATCGCCGCCGACCTCATGACCACCTCGGCGGCGGTCCAGTTGACCCTCACCGGCACGCTCGCCGGGCTGGCCCTCGGCCAACTGCTGATCGGGCCGCTCTCCGACGCCGTCGGCCGCCGTGGCCCGCTCATCGCCGGCCTCGCCCTGCACGTCGTGGCGTCGGCGCTCTGCGTCGTCGCCCAGCACATCGCCGTCCTCGGCGCGCTGCGGGTGGTGCAGGGCCTCGGCGTCGCCGCCGCCACGGTGGTCGCGATGGCGGTGCTGCGGGCCCTGTTCAACGGCACCGCCTTCGCCACCCTGCTGTCCCGGCTGCTGCTGGTGATGGGTGCCGCCCCCGTCCTCGCTCCGACCCTCGGCGGCGGGGTGCTGCGCTGGACGGACTGGCGGGGGGTCTTCGTGACCCTGGCCGTCTTCGGGGTGCTGCTCGTCGTGGTCGCCGTGATCGGCCTGCCCGAGACCCTGCCCGCCGAGCGTCGCCAACCCGGCGGCGTGTGGTCTACCGCGCGCCTGTACGGCGCGCTGCTGCGCGACCGGACCTTCGTGGGGCTCGTCGTGGTCGCCGGGCTGGCCATGGCGGCCCTGTTCGCGTACGTCGCCGGCTCGTCGTTCGTCCTGCAGGAACGGTACGGGCTCGACGAGCAGCAGTTCGGGCTGGCGTTCGGGGCGGGCGCGGTGGGCCTGATCGGGGCGGCCCAGTACAACGTCCGGTTGCTGCGCCGCCACTCCCCGCAGCGCATCCTGGTCACCTCGTTGAGCGTCGGCACCCTGGCCGGGCTGGCCCTGCTGGCCTTCGCCGTGACCGGGTTCGGTGGGCTACCCGCCCTGCTGGTGGCGCTGTGGGTGGTGCTGGCGGCGGCCGGCCTGGCGATGCCGAACGCCCCGGCGCTGGCGCTGTCCCGCCACGGTGAGGCCGCCGGCACCGCCTCGGCCCTGCTCGGCGCGGTGCAGTTCGGCGTCGGCGCGGTGGCCGCGCCGATGGTGGGGGTGCTGGGCAACGGCGCGGTGGCGATGGCGCTGGTGGTCGCCGGGGGCATGGTGGCCGCGCTGGCGGTGCTGTTCCTCGTGGTCCGCCCGTCCCGGCTCGCCGACCTGGAACCGCCCTCGGCGGTCGTGGTCGTGCACTGACCCGACCCTGACCGGGCACCTACCGCCCGGTCACGGTCGGGGCGGGCCGGTCACGGGGTGTCCGCGTTTCCGGGGACCTCACAGAGCCGGTGACCCTCGAAGATCTCCGTCACCCGGCGCAGGCTGACGTCGTCCCGGGCCAGCTCCATGGCGACCTGCTCCACGGCGTACAGGAAGCCCCGGATGTCGGCGGGGGTGAGCAGCGCGGTGTCGGCCATCAGCGACAGGTGGATCCGCTCGGCGGTGCCGCCCGCGTCAACGTACAACGGCATCGCCTCGGCGGCGGCCCGCTGCGGCCACTCGAAGGTGGTCGTCGCGGCCAGCCCGGCCAACGCCTGGGGGTCCGGCGCCGGGCCGGCGGGTCGCGGTTGCAGCGA
>NZ_JBMDWU010000452.1:0-11684 GCF_048594385.1 Micromonospora sp.
GCGGCGGCACGCAGGGTCGCCGGCAGGTGCACCGCCGCCGGCCGACCGGCCGGCACCCGGGCCCCGGTGGTCCGCCCCCGCCCGGTCCGGGCCCGCGAGCGCCGGCCGGGCACCCCGTCGCCGACCCCCGGCGCGGTGAACAACCGGGCCGTCAACCCCCGCTGCGGTACGGCCACCGAGCCGGTGCCCGCCGGGTCACCCGGGTTCGCGGTACCGCCCTGGCCGGGTCGCCCGGGACGGGCACCGGTGTGCTCGGCGGAGCCGTCGTCGGGGCGTCCCGACCGGCCGTCGGCGCGGTGTCCGGTGTTCGGCCCGTCGTCGCCGGCCGGTCCGCCGTCGTCGATGCGGTCCGGCCACCGGTCGTCCCCGGACTGTGGGGAGGCCGGACCGGTCCGGGCGCGCGGGTGGTCGTCGTGGCCCGGCGGACCACCGGCGTCCTGCGGCCCACCGGTGGCATCCTGCGGCCCACCGGCGTCGTCGGGTGGCTGCGGGCCCGACCCGCCGCCGGGGCCGCCCGCCGAGGGGCCGTCCGGCCCACCGGGGCCAGCACCGTCCGGCCCGCCGGTCGGGTCACCCGGACCGGCCGGCCCCGTGGCCGGCGGGTCGTCGTCGGGGTGCTCGTCGCGGGCCCGCTGCAACGCCTCGTCGAGGCGCTTCTCGTCCAGGCCCGGGGTGTCGAACGGGTCACGGCGACGGCGGTGCGGCAGGGCGAGGCGGGCGGCGACCCGCACGTCCTCGGCGGTCACCCGGTCCCGGCCCTGCCAGGCGGCGTGCGCGACGGCGGTCCGGGCGGTGACGATGTCGGCGCGCATCCCGTCCACGTCGAACGCGGCGCAGACCTCGGCGATCTGCCGCAACGCGGCGTCGGGCAGCAGCACCGCGTCGAGCCGGTCCCGGGCGGCGGCCACCCGGGCGGCCACCTCCGCGTCGGCGGCGGCCCACCGGGCGGCGAACCCGACCGGGTCCGCGTCGGCGGCGAGCCGGCGGCGCACCACCTCCACCCGGACGACCGGGTCCCGGCTGGCCGCCACCTCGACGGTCAGCCCGAACCGGTCGCGCAGCTGCGGACGCAGCTCACCCTCCTCCGGGTTCATCGTGCCCACCAGCAGGAACCGGGCGGCGTGACTGACCGAGACACCCTCCCGTTCGACGTGGCAGCGGCCCATCGCGGCGGCATCCAGCAGCAGGTCGACCAGGTGGTCGTGGAGCAGGTTCACCTCGTCGACGTAGAGCACCCCCCGGTGGGCGGCGGCGAGCAGGCCCGGCTCGAAGGCGCGTACCCCCTCGGCGAGGGCCTTCTCCAGGTCCAGCGAGCCGACCACCCGGTCCTCGGCGGCACCGACCGGCAGCTCCACCAGCCGGGCGGGTCGGCGCTCGACCGGCGCGGCGGCCGGGTCCTCGTGCCCGGCGGCGGCCGGGTGGGGGCCGTCCGGGCAGGTCGGGTCGGGGGTGGCCGGGTCGCAGCCGAACCGGCAGCCGGCGACCCGGTCCACCGGCGGGAGCAGGGCGGCGAGGGCCCGCACGGCGGTGGACTTGGCGGTGCCCTTCTCACCCCGCACGAGCACCCCGCCGATCGCCGGGCTGACCGCGTTGAGCAGCAGCGCCAACCGCATGTCGTCCATCCCGAGCACTGCCGAGAAGGGAAACCCGCTCATTGAGCTGACCTCCGATCGCGACTGCGGGGCTCGCAAACCCGGCTCACTCCTCGCGCTCACCGCGCCCCCTCCGATCGCGACTGCGGGGCTCGCAAACCCGGCTCACTCCTCGCGCTCACTGTCGTTCCTCCAGGTCGCCCTCGGTGGCCAGGTAGGTCTCCCGGAGGCGGTCCAGGGTGGTGGGGTCGGGGGCGGCCCACAGACCGCGTTCGGCGGCCTCCAGGAGCCGTTCGGTGATGCCGCGCAGCGCCCACGGGTTGGACCGCTCCAGGAACTCCCGGGTCTGCCCGTCGAACAGGTACGCCTCGGCGAGGCGCTCGTACATCCAGTCGTCGACGACCCCGGCGGTGGCGTCGTAGCCGAACAGGTAGTCCACGGTGGCGGCCAGCTCGAACGCGCCCTTGTAGCCGTGCCGGCGCATCGCGGCGATCCACTTCGGGTTGACCACCCGGGCCCGGAACACCCGCCGGGTCTCCTCGCCGAGGGTGCGGGTGCGCACGTCGTGCGACATCGCCGAATCGCCCACGTACGCGGCCGGGGCGGACCCGGTCAGGTGGCGCACCATCGCCACCATCCCGCCGTGGTACTGGAAGTAGTCGTCGGAGTCGACGATGTCGTGCTCGCGGGTGTCCTGGTTCTTCGCCGCCACCGCGATCCGGGCGAAGGACCGTTCCATGTCGGCCCGCGCCTCCCGCCCGTCCAGGCCCCGGCCGTAGGCGTAGCCGCCCCACACGGCGTACACCTCGGCCAGGTCGGCGTCGGTGCGCCAGTTCCGGGCGTCGATCAGCGGCAGCAGCCCCGCCCCGTACGCCCCGGGCGTGGAGCCGAAGATCCGGGCGGTGGCCCGCCGCTCGTCGCCGTGGGTGGCGAGGTCGGCGGCCACGTGCGCGCGCAGGTAGTTGTCCCCGGCCGGCTCGTCGAGGGCGGCGACCAGCCGTACCGCGTCGTCGAGGAGGGCGACGACGTGCGGGAACGCGTCGCGGAAGAAGCCGGAGATGCGGACCGTGACGTCGACCCGGGGCCGGCCCAGTTCCGCCACCGGCACCACCTCGACGCCGGTGACCCGCCGCGACCGGTCGTCCCACACCGGCCGGCAGCCGAGCAGGGCCAGCACCTCGGCGATGTCGTCGCCCTGGGTACGCATGGCGCTGGTGCCCCATACGGTCAGCCCGACCGACCGCGGGTACTCCCCGGTGTCGGCGAGGTAGCGGGCGAGCAGCGAGTCGGCCAGCGCGACCCCGACGTCCCAGGCGTTGCGGCTGGGGATCGCCTTCGGGTCGACGGAGTAGAAGTTGCGGCCGGTGGGCAGCACGTTGACCAGCCCCCGGGTGGGCGACCCGGAGGGGCCGGGCGGCACGAACCGGCCGGCGAGCGCGCCGAGGGTGTGGGTGATCTCGTCGGTGGTGCGGTCCAGCCGGGGCACCACCTCGCGGGCGGCGAACCGCAGCACCTCGGCGGCGTCGGGGCAGGACCCGCCGGTCACCTCCGCGACCACCGGGTCGGCCCGGTCGGGATCCCAGCCGAGGGTTTCCATGCCGAGGACGAGCCGCCGGGCCAGCCCTTCGATCAGGTCGACGGCGTCGGCGGCGGTGACCGCCGGCCCGTCGACGACGTCGGTCAACGCCGTCGGCACCGCCACCCGCGCCCCGGGCTCGGCGAGCAGCGTCTGCTCGTCGAGGCCGTAGCCGGCGGCGAGGGCCTGCCGCAGGCCGGGCAGCGCCCGGCTGCCGCCCCACACCTGCGGTGCGCGCAGCACGGCCAGGACGAGGTTGACCCGCGCCTCGCCGGTGGGCACCCCGGCCAGGATGTGCAGCCCGTCGCGGATCTGCACGTCCTTGACCTCGCACAGGTAGCCGTCGAGGTGCAGCACGAAGTCGTCGAAGTCGTCGGCGGCGGGCATCGCCTCGGTGTGCAGGTCGTGGTGGAGTTCGGCGGCGCGCACCAGCTCCCAGATCTGCCCCCGGACCACCGGCACCTTCGCCGGGTCGAGGGCCTGCACGGTGGCGTACTCGTCCAGCAGCTGTTCGAGTTTCGCCAGTTCGCCGTAGGTCTCGGCGCGGGCCATCGGGGGCACCAGGTGGTCGACCACGACGGCGTGCGCCCGCCGCTTGGCCTGGGTGCCCTCGCCGGGGTCGTTGACGATGAACGGGTAGACCAGCGGCAGGTCACCGAGGACGGCGTCGGGGGCGCAGTCGGCGGCCAGGCCGAGTCCCTTACCGGGCAGCCATTCCAGGGTGCCGTGTTTACCGAGGTGCACCACCGCGTCGGCGCCGAAGCCGCCGTCGGCGACCGGCGCGGCCAGCCACCGGTACGCGGCCAGGTAGTGGTGGCTGGGTGGCAGGTCGGGGTCGTGGTAGATGGCGATCGGGTTCTCGCCGAAGCCGCGCGGCGGCTGGATCAGCAGGGTGACGTTGCCGAACCGCAGCCCGGCCAGGACGATGTCCCCGTCGTCGGTGTAGAGCTGGCCGGGTGGCTCACCCCAGTGTTCCCGCATCCGGTCCCGCAGGTCGACCGGCACCTGGTCGAACCAGCGCCGGTAGGTGTCCCCCGGCACCCGGGCCTCGGCGGCGGCCAACTGTTCCGGGGTGAGCCACTCGACGTCGTGGCCCCCGGCGGCGATCAACGCGTGGATCAGCGCGTCCCCGTCGGTGGGGGGCGGCGCGTCGCCGAGGTGGTATCCGGCGTCGGCGAGGGCGGCGAGCAGCCGGACCGCCGAGGCGGGGGTGTCCAGGCCGACGGCGTTGCCGACCCGGGAGTGCTTCGTCGGGTAGGAGCTGAGCACGACCGCCACCCGCTTCGTGGCGTTGGGCAGGTGGCGCAGCCGGGCCTGCCGGACGGCGATCCCGGCGACCCGGGCGGCCCGCTCGGCGTCGGCGGCGTAGACCGACAGCCCGTCGGCGTCGATCCGCTTGAACGAGAACGGCACGGTGACGATCCGACCGTCGAACTCGGGGATGGCCACCTGCATGGCCGCGTCGAGCGGGGACAGTCCGGCGTCGCTGGCCGCCCACTGCTCCCGGGTGCTGGTCAGGCAGAGCGCCTGGATCACCGGCACATCGAGGGCGGCGAGCGCGCCGACGTCCCAGGCGTCCTCGTCGCCCCCGCCGGAGGCATCGGCGGCGACCGTCCCCCCGGCGGCGTGGACGGTGACGACGAGCGCGTCGCAGCGGGCGAAGAGGTCCAGCGGCCCGTCGCCGGGGGTGAGCCCGCGCAGCGATCCGCAGAAGATCGGCAGCGGTTCGCCGCCGGCCGCGTCGACCGCGTCGGCCAGGGTCTGCACGAAACCGGTGTTGCCGGCCAGCGCGTGCGCCCGGTAGAACACGATCCCCACCGTGGGCCGCCCGCCGCCGTCCTGCGGCCCGGCCACCGGGTCCGCCCCGTCGACCGGGGTGGACGGGCGGTGGTGGTCGAGGATGCCGTAGGGCGGGGTGGGGGTGGGCGGGTCGAAGCCCTCACCGGTGAGCAGGACGGTGTCGGAGAGGAACCGGGCGAGCTGGGCGAGGTTGTCCGCGCCCCCTTCGACCAGGTAGGACAGCGCTTCGGTGGCCACCCCGGAGGCCACCGTGGAGGCCGCCATCAGCTCCGCGTCGGGCACCGCCTCGCCGCCGAGCACGATCGTGGGGACGCCGGAGCCGAGCACCGCCGCGAGGCCGTCCGGCCACGCCTGCCGCCCGCCGAGCAGCCGTACGACGGCCAGGTCGACACCGTCGAGCAGGGCCGGCACGGCGGCCACGTCGACCCGGGTGGGGTTGGCGAGACGGTAGTCGGCGGCGCTGGCGCGGGCGGCGAGCAGATCGGTGTCGGCGGTGGACAGCAGCAGGATGCGCACGTTCGGCTCCGGAGAGTGACGTCCGGCTCGACCACGGGGCCGGGCCGAGCGGGGCGGGAGGGACGCCGGTCAGCGGCGGCGGAGGTCCGACGCACCCCGCCGGCGGCGGGGCACCCGGACCGGCCGTCAGCGGTACGTGGCAGGCCGACCGCCCCGGCGACGGCCGGCGACGGTGGGAGAGGTGGGAGCGCGCGGCGGCGCGGGCTCGACGGTGATGCGGAAATCACCGACCGTGATCGGGTCGGCAGTGACGCTGTGCGTCATCGGTTCCTCCTCGGGTGTCCACGCCCTGGGGTTCTCCGACGGCCGAAGTATCCTGGCTCCCGGATCGACGCTCACCCCCGGCCTTCCAACCGTGCACGCACGGTCGTGACCCACGAGGGGGGATCGCTCCCCGGTGACAGTGGCGGGACCGCGTCGGAATCGCACCGACTTCCTTCACTGCCGTCAGGCCGCGAATGCTGCCACACTCCTCACCCCGAGGTCAACGGCGGCCACCGGCCCCGCGACGGCGCGGAACTGGGCGGCACGGAGCTGATCCGGGCGGCACGGCCCTGGTCGGTCGGGACACCTCTCTCGCACGCTGTCGAGCTGATGATGTCAACGACTCGGGACCGGCACGGCCGACCTGACCGGACGGTTGTCGCGCCGGGTAGGGCCCCCCGACACCCCGGGGCCGGGGCAGCCTGAGGGCGGCGGCCCCGGCCCGGTGCCACGGGGCCGCCCCCTCCGGTGCCGCAGGCCCTCCGGTCACAGGCCCATCCGGTGCCGCGCCACCCCGGCCACCCCCGACCTGGCGGTACGGGTCGTCCCACCCCGCGGGGCCGATCCGTCACCGTCATCAGCTCGAAAGGGCCCGCGACGACATACCCCCACACCCCTGCCCCGCAGTGGCAGGCGACCGGGGCGGCCGGCGGTCGCACCCGCCGCCGTGGCCGCACCCCCACGGACCCACATCCCACGGGCCGACATCCCACGGGGGCCACCACCCCGGCCACGCTGCACGCGCGGCTGCGGGGTCAGCGGAGGCGACGCTCGGGGTGGGCCCGGTTCCAGGCCCGCATCCGCTCCGGGTATCCGGTCTTCGCCGCCTCGTAGAGTGGCACCGCGTGCCGGTGGGCCAGCTTGGCCGCCGTACGTGGGGAGCCGGTGCGGCGGCGGATCCACTCCCCGTCGTGCGCGATCGCCACCACCGTGGTGTCGGTGGCGGTCGTCTCGGGTTCGAGATAGAACTCCACCCCCCGGTGGGCGGCCACGAAGTCCGCCAACGCGGTCAGGTCGTCCCGGGTGGCCTCCCGGTCGAGCTTGGTCGGGATGCCCTCGTCAGCCCGGGTCCGTCGGCTGAACCAGCCCATCTGCCCGTCCTCTCCTCGGCGTCCCTCCAGTGGAGCACCCCCACCTGGAAGGGCGCTGCGAACCCGGTGACAGCCGGCTGAGCGGCCCGTTCACCGCCGGTCGAGGGCGGCCAGCTCGTCGGGGGTGAGTCGCAGCGCGGCGGCCGCGACGTTCTCGGCGAGGTGGGCCGGGTCACCGGTGCCGGGGATGGCCAGTACGTGCGGGCCCTGGTGCAGCGTCCAGGCGAGGCGTACCTGCTGCGGGGTGGCGTCGTGGGCGCGGGCGACGGCGTGTACGGCCGCGCCGTGGTCGGTGCGGGCCCCGCCTTCGCGGTTGCCGCCGGTCAGGGAGAAGAACGGCACGTAGGCGATCCCCCGGGCACCGCACTCGCGGACCATGGCGTCCTGGTCGCCCCGGTTGTCCAGCGCGTAGTTGTTCTGCACGCAGACCACCGGGGCGATGGTCTGCGCCTCGTCGAGGTGGTCGAGGCGGACGTTGGACAGACCCAGGTGCCGGATCAGGCCGGCGTCGCGCAGCTCGGCCAGCGCGCCGAAGCGTTCGGCCACGGAGTCCGGCGCGGGCCGCTTGACGATCCGCAGGTTGACCAGGTCGAGGTGGTCGCGGCCGAGCCGGCGCAGGTTCTCCTCCACCTGGGCGCGCAGCTGCGCCGGGCTGGCCTCCTCGTGCAGGCCGGTCGTCGGGTCGTCCCGGAAGCCGACCTTGGTGGCGACGACCAGCCCTTCCGGGTACGGGGCGAGCGCGGCGCGGATCAGTTCGGTGGCGTACCGGGCGGGGCCGGTGCCGACCTTCAGGGTGCCGCCCGGCGAGACGTAGAACGCGGCGGTGTCGATGTGGTCGACCCCCAGTTCGACGGCCCGGCGCAGGACGCGCAACGCCCGTTCCCGGTCGGGGTGGGCGGTGATCCGCATCGAGCCGAAGCCCATCCGGTGCACGGTGCGGTCACCCAGGGTCCAGCGGCCCGCCGCTGCGGCGGTGATCTCGGTTGGCATCCGGCGACCCTAGCCAGCGGCGGTGGCCCGGCGTAACGGCCGCGCACCCGATACCGGCCGGGGCCGACGACTGTTAGATTTTCTGTATCGGGCCGGCGGGTGTCTGCGGCGCGGCACCGGCCGGCGGACGGGTCGCCGGCACCAGGGCCAGGGTCGGAATCAGCAGCACCGGCACCACCAGCAGGGCGTGCAGGATGCCGACGTGGTCACCGAGCAGACCCAGCAGCGGCGGGCTGGCCAGGAACGACGTGTAGCCGAGCACCGCGACGACGCTGACCCGGGCGGGGGCGCGTTCCTCGTCGTCGGCGGCGGCGCTCATCCCGACCGGGAAGCCGAGCGATGCGCCGAGTCCCCAGAGGACCACCCCGACGACGGCGAGCGGCCCGGAGCCGGCCAGCACCGCCAGCAGGGAGCCGGCGGCGGCCAGCAGGATCGTGCCGATCAGCACGGGCACCCGACCCCAGCGGTCGATGGCCACGGTGCCGGCGGTCCGGCCGATGGTCATGCCGGCGACGAAGACCCCGAAGACGGCGGCCCCGGCGGCCTCGCTGACCCCGTAGCCGTCGACGAAGGCGACCGCCAGCCAGTCGTTGGCGCTGCCCTCGGTGAACGCCATCACCAGCACCAGCGCGCCGATGAGCAGGGTGCGCGGCTCCCGCCAGGCCGCGAGCAGGCCACCCCGGCGGGCCGACGCGGCACCGTCGGCGGTGGAGGCGGGCAGGGCGGGCAGGAAGTTCCGCGCCCCGAGCAGGGTGCCGCCGAGCACCACCGCCGCCAGCACCGCCAGGTGCACGGTGATCGGCACCGCGAGCCGGGCCGCGCCCGCGCCGAGCCCGGCGCCGGCCACCGAGCCGAGGCTCCAGGCGGCGTGGAAGCGGGGCAGGATGGTGCGACCGAGCCGTTTCTCCACCGCCGCGCCCTCGACGTTCATGCCCACGGCGCAGGTGCCGGAGCCGTAGCCGAGGGCGAACAGGCCGACCGCGACGCCGGGCAGTGAGCCGATCGGGGTGGCGATGCCCACCCCGGCCAGGCCGACCGCCACCAGCACGGTCGAGGCGACGACGGTGCGGGCCGGGCCGAGCCGCTGGGTCACCAGGCCGGCGGTGGTCAGCGCCAGCACCGCGCCCCCGGACATGGCCAGCAGCAGCAGTCCGAGCCGGCCGGCGCTGAGGCCGAGCGCGTCGCGGACCGCCGGGACCCGGGAGAACCAGGTCGCCACGGCGAGGCCGTTGAGGGCGAAGACCACCGCGACTCCGGTACGGGCGGCCCGTACCACCGGGGGTGGGACGGCTCGGTTATCGGTGGCGGTGTTCACGGCGCGCGGTCCTCTTCCCCTGGCGTGGCCCTTCCGGCCCGGCTTTCCTGGTGTGGTCGTTTTCCCGGCCCGGTGTGTCCCGTCCGGGCCCGACGTCCCACCGCTGATCTCACACCGCTTTTGTCACGGCCACAAGCGCGATGTGCCCCTTACCGCAGCGGCGTGGCCGAACGGAGATGGCGCGGCACCGTCATTATTGATCGATTAACTTCAATCAGTGGTGGGCACTGACGGTACGGGGGCACGCGCATCGTGGGGGATTCGTGAAGTTCGGCATACTCGGAACATTTGTGATACTTCCCGGGCAGAACTACTGCATCAATGCTCCCAAGCAACGCAATCTGATGGCGGTCCTGACGGTCAACGGAAATGTGCTCATTCCGGTGGAACGCCTGGCCCGGGAGGTGTGGACCGACGAACCACCCGCCTCGGCCGGCAATCTGATCCGGCAGTACGTCTTCCGCCTCCGGCGCAGTCTGCCCCCGTCGGTGGGGCGGTCCATCATCACCGGCCCGGGTGGATACAAACTGCGGTTGGCACGCGGCGACGTCGACAGCCACCTCTTCGACGCCAACGTGGTGCGCGGCCGGGCCGCCTTCGCGGCGGGCCGGCTCGACGACGCGGTCCGGTCCCTGTCCGAGGCGTTGGCCGCCTGGCGGGGGGACCCGCTCGCCGACGTCGACCCGTCCCCCTCGATCCTGGCCGAGAGCCGACGGCTCGGTGAACGGCGGCTGCTCGCCATCGAGCTGCGCGCCGACGCCTACCTGCGGCTCGGCTGGTACGACGAAGCCGTCGAGGAACTGGCCGCACTGGTCACCCTCCACCCCGAGCGGGAACGGCTGCGCGACATGCAGATGCGGGCGCTGTGCCAGGTGGGCCGCCGGGCCGACGCCCTCGCGGTGTACCGCGACCTCCGTCAGACGCTTGCCGACGGCGTGGGCATCGAGCCGGGGCCGGCGTTGCAGCGGCTGCATCGGCGGGTGCTCGACGGCGACCCGGCGCTCAGCGAGCCGTCCGACGCCCGCCGGTCCGCCGCGGCCGGATGGTCGGGGGCGGCGTACCGGTGACGGGTCACCGGGCCCGGTCGGGGCGCGCGGGCAGAAGGGTCGCCACGAGGGCGAGCGCCGCCACCGCCAACCCCGCCCCGGTGACCACGGTGGCCGCGCCCCAGCGGGTCAGCAGGGGTGCCAGCACCATGCTGCCCACGGCGAACCCCCAGCCGATCGCCGCGTACTGGAGGGAGAAGCCGGTGGCCCGGCGGTCGGGTGGCAGGACCCGTTCCAGGTGCAGCGACCGGGCCAGCACGGTCGGCCCCTCGAAGAACCCGGCGACGGCGTACAGCGTCAGCAGCGCGACGGCGTGCGGTCGCGCGACCACCGCGAACGCGACCACCAGGCCGAGCACCAGCAGGGCGACGTCGGCCTGCCGCTGGTGGCCGCCCGGCCAGCTCCGCAGGCTGTACAGGACGCTGCCGAGGCCGGTCCCGACCGCGTACGCGGCGAGGGCCAGCCCGGCGAGCGACGCCTGCCCGCTGCCGGTGAACAGCGGCACCGCCGCCACCGTCAGCACCCCGAGCAGCACCCGCAGCGCGGCGGTCAACGCCAGGGTGCGGGCCAGCAGGCGCAGCACCGGCAGCACCCGGCTGCGCCCGGCGGCGGGCCGGGCCGCCGGCGGATCGGGCCGGCGCAGGGCCGCCCCCGCGGCGATCGCGGCCGGCAGCGCGACCAGGCCCACACCGGCGGCGGGCGAGACGGCGGCGACCGTCACCCCGACCAGCACCGGTCCGAGCCCCCAGCAGACCTGGTTGAGCACCGTGTCCAGGGACAGCGCCCGGGGCAGCACGGCCGCGTCGACCAGGTGGGTGAGCATCGACCGCAGACCGCCCGGCGCGCCGGCCGGCACCGCACCGGCCAACGCGACGAGGACGACCAGCAGCGCCGTGCCGCCACCCGTGCCGACCACCACGGCGGCGGCCAGGAACAGCAGCGCCTCGGCGGCCAGGCACCCGGCCAGCACGCGACGCGGGTTCCACCTGTCGATCAGCGCCCCGGCGGCCGGTGCCGCGACCGCCTCGCCGATGGTGTGCGCGCCGACCAGTAGGCCGCTGAGCAGGTAGCCGTCGCTGAGCGCCCGGCCGGCGAAGACCAGTGCCAGCGGGGCCATCGCCACCGGCAGCCGGGCCCCGAAGGTGGCGACGGCCCAGCCCATCCAGCCGGGCGACCGCAGGATCGCCCGCAAGGGCGTGCCGGCCCGACCCGAGAGGTCCACCCGCGACGTCGCCACCCGACCACCCCTCCCACCCGTCCACCGGGGACGAACAGTAGTCACCACCGACACGCTCGGTACCCCACCACCCACCCCCATCCCCGCCGCTCCACCGCCCTCACCCGCCCGACCCACTCCCCCTCCCCTGCCCTGCCCTGCCCTGCCCTGCCCTGCCCCGCCCACGTGATCAACCCGCCCGGGTGATCAAGAGGTTTGCGTCAGGAAATGCCGTGGCCGGTGACGCGAACCTCTTGATCACCGCACGCCGGCGCGGG
>NZ_JBMDWU010000453.1:0-12678 GCF_048594385.1 Micromonospora sp.
CGGGGGTCGCCCGTGCGGCGGAACCGGTCCACCGCGCCGGGTCCGCCGGTCAGGGGGCGGGGACGCAGCGCGTGGGGTCCGCCGGTCAGTGGCCCGGGGCGGGTCGGGCGGCTGCCGCCGCCGGGGTGGCCGGGCAGCTCCTGCGCAGCCTGCCCACGGGTGACGGAGTATTCGACCGGGGATCTCGGCAGCCGACAGCCCTGCCCGGGGTCGCCCGACGCCCCGAGCCGGGCCGGGGGTCCGGCGACACCGACGGCGGGCGGCCCGGGTGGGCGGCGGCCGTGACCGGACGTCCGGCGGCGCTGCCGCAACGGCCGGGCCGGGCCGGCCGGCGACTGACTGTCGTCGTGCCGCTGCCGTCCCGACCGTCCGCTGTCGCCGCTGCTCAGGGGCCGGTGACCGGCCGGCGACGACGTGGGGAGGGGTTGCCGCGTCCCGCCGTACCGTTACCGGCGCGCGCCGCCTGACCCGTCGCCGTCGGTGACCGGGGTGGGCGGTTCGGCGCGCATGGCGCGTACCGCCTCCCCGGCGAACAGGCACGCGGCCCGGTGGTCGGGACCCACCTCGACCTGCGGCGGGTCGGTCTCGGCGCAGGCGGGACGGGCCTGCGGGCAGCGGGTACGGAACCGGCAGCCGCTCGGCGGATCGGTCGGGCTGGGCAGGTCACCGGTGAGGATGATGCGCCGCCGGTGCCGTTCCACCCGGGGGTCGGCCACCGGGGCCGCCGACAGCAGCGCCGCCGTGTAGGGGTGCGCCGGTTCCCGCCAGAGCTGCGCCGGGGTGCCGGTCTCCACGATGCGACCCAGGTACATCACCGCGATCCGGTCGCTGAGGTGTTCCACCGCGGCCAGGTCGTGCGCGATGAACAGGTAGGTGAGTCCGAGGTCGCGTTGCAGCCGTCGCAGCAGGTTCATGATCTGCGCCTGCACGCTCAGGTCGAGCGACGCGATCGGTTCGTCGAGGACGATCAGGTCGGGTTCCCCGGCCAACGCGCGGGCGATGCCGACCCGCTGGCGTTGGCCGCCGGACAGCTCGTGCGGGTGCCGGCCGGCCGTCTCCGGCCGCAGGCCCACCAGGTCGAGCAGCTCGGCGACCCGGTGCCGGCGGGCGTCGGCCGAGCGGGCCAGCCGGTGCACGACGAGCGGTTCGGCGATGCTGGCGCCGACGGTGCGGCGCGGGTCCAACGACGCCTGCGGGTCCTGGAACACCATGGCCACCCGGCGGCGCAGCCCGCGCAGCCGGCGACGCGACCAGCCGGTGACGTCCTGCCCGCCGACGACGAGCCGGCCGCCGGTCGGGGCCACCAGCCGCAGCAGCGCCAGGCCGGTGGTGGACTTGCCGCTGCCGGACTCCCCCACCAGGCCCAGGGTCTCGCCCGACCGTACGGTGAGCGACACCCCGTCCACCGCCCGCACCGGTGGGCCACCGGGGCTGGGGAACCAGACCGTGAGGTCGTCGAGTTCGGCGATCGTTCCCGTACTCATCGGTCCTCCGGGGTGGGCTGGTCCGGGTCGTCGGCGGTGGACCGGGCCCCGGCGGCGGGACGCCCGGCCGCGTCGTCCCGGGCCTCGGCAGCGGGGGCGGGATAGAAGGTGCGGACCCGGTGGGCGGGGGCGATCGGGACCAGCGGCGGCAGCTCGTGGGCGCAGCGGGCGTCCCCGCGCACGGGGCAGCGGGGCCAGAACGCGCACCCGGGTGGCAGGTCGAGCGGGCTGGGCGGCGCGCCGGGGATCGCCGCCAGGTCCTCCCCCGGCGCGCCGGGCCGGGGCCGGGCCGCCAGCAGGGCCCGGGTGTACGGGTGCCCCGGCGTGACGAAGACCGCGTCGACCGGGCCCTGCTCGACGATCCGTCCCCCATACATCACCGCGACGGTGTCGGCGATCCCGGCCACCACCGGAAGGTCGTGGGTGATCCAGACGACCGCGGTGCCGAGCCGACGGCGCAGGTCGGCCACGAGGTCGACGATCTGCGCCTGGGTGGTGACGTCCAGCGCGGTGGTCGGCTCGTCGGCGATGAGCAGGGCCGGTTCGCAGGCCAGGGCCATCGCGATGACGACCCGTTGCCGCATCCCGCCGGAGAACTCGTGCGGGTGGGCGTCCACCCGCCGGCCGGGTGCCGGGATGCCGACCAGGTCGAGCAGCTCGACGGCGCGGGAGCGGGCCTGTCGCCGGCTCATCCCGAGGTGTTCCTCGCACGCCTCGGCGACCTGCCGGCCGACGGTCAGCACCGGGTTGAGGGTGGTCATCGGGTCCTGGAAGACGAAGCCGACGTGCCGGCCCCGCCACCGGCGACGGTCCGGCCCGGACATGCCGGTCAGATCCCGGCCGAGCAGCCGGACCCGGCCGGTGACGGTGGCGGAGCGCGGGGCCAGTCCGGTGGCGGCGAGCACGGTCATGCTCTTGCCGCTGCCGGACTCCCCGACCAGGGCGAGGGTTTCGCCGGGGGCCACCGACCAGTCGACGCCCGCGACCGCGCGGGCCGGGCCGTTGCGGGTGCCCAGGGTGACCGTCAGGTCGCTGATCTCCAGCACCGGCGCGTCCCCGTCGACCCGTGGCGACGGTACGGCGGGTCCGCTCATCGGATGCTCCTGCGGGCTTCGCTCACGGTGAGCTGACGGGGGTCGAGCACGTCGCGCAGGGCGTCACCGACCAGGTTGAACGCGAGCACGGTCAGGAAGATCGCCGCACCGGGGAAGAACCCCAGCCACCAGGCGTCGGTGACGAAACCGCGCCCGTCGTAGAGCATCCGGCCCCAGGCCGGCGCGGGGGGCTGGACGCCCAGCCCGAGGAAGGACAGCGCCGCCTCGGACAGGATCGCGAAGGCCAACGACAGCGAGGTCTGCACGATCAGCGGGGCGGCGATGTTGGGCAGCACGTGCCGGCGCAGGATGCGCAGGTCGGAGGTGCCGATGGAGACGGCGGCCCGGACGAAGACCTGCTCCCGTACGGCGAGCACCCCGGCCCGGGTCACCCGGGCGAAGATCGGGGTGTAGACCACCCCGATGGCGGTCATCGCGGTGACCAGCCCCGGGCCGAGGACCGCGACGATCGCCACGGCGAGCAGCAGCACCGGGAACGCGAACAGCACGTCCATGCCGCGCATGAGGACGTTGTCCGTCCAGCCGCCGTACCAGCCGGCGAGCAGGCCGACGGTGACCCCGACGGCCAGGGCGATGCCGACGCTGACCAGGCCCACCTGCAACGACACCCGGGCCGCCACCAGCACTCGGCTGAGCACGTCGCGGCCGAGTTCGTCGGTGCCGACCGGGTGCGCGCCGCTGGGTGGGCGCAGCATCTCCTCGACGTCCACGTCGTTGGTCCCGGCCGGCGCGAGCCACTGCCCGGCCAGCCCGACGACCAGCAGGACCAGCAGCACCACCGTGCCGGCGACGGCCGGCGGGTCGTGCCGCAGCGCGGTCAGCGCACGGCGCAGGGTGCCCGGCTCGGCGGCCGTCGCCGACGGACGGTCGTCGACCGGCGGGGCGGCGGGGGGCGTCGCCCGGTCCCCGGCGCTCATCGCAGCGTGATCCTCGGGTCGAGGCGGGCGTAGAGGACGTCCACCAGCAGGTTCATCAGCAGGAACAGGGTGGCCACGAAGAGCACCGCGCCCTGCAGCACCGGATAGTCGCGGGCCTGGACGGCGTCGTAGGTGAGCCGACCGACGCCCGGCCAGGCGAACAGCACCTCGATCACGATCACCCCACCGACCAGGCTGGCCAACTGCACGCCGACCACGGTGACCACCGGGATCAGCGCGTTGCGCAGCACGTGCCGCACGACCACCACCCGGGGGCGCAGCCCCTTGGCCTCGGCGGTGCGGACGTAGTCCTCGGCGAGCACCTCCAGCACCGAGGAACGGATGAACCGGGTGAGGATGGAGGCGGTGACCAGGCCGACGGCGGCGGCGGGCAACGCGACGTGCGACGCCCAGCCCACCGGGTCGTCGGTGAGCGGCACGTACCCCGACGGGGGCAGCCAGCCGAGCACCCCGGCGAAGAGCAGGATGCCCATGATGCCCATCCAGAAGTCGGGGACGGACACGCCGAACTGGCTGAACACCCGGGCGGCGTGGTCGACGAGCGAGCCGCTGCGCACCGCGGAGAGCACCCCGAGCGGGAAGGCGACGAGCAGGGCGAGCAGCACGGCGGTCACCGCCAGCGACAGGGTGGCGGGCAGTCGTTGCAGCACGATCGTGGTGACCGGCTGGCCGCTGCGGAAGCTCACCCCGAGGTCACCGGTGAGCGCGTTGCCGACGTAGCTGAGGTACTGCACCACCAGCGGGCGGTCCAGCCCGGAGCGTTCCCGCAGCGCGTCGTAGGTCTGCTGGTCGAAGCGGGTGCCGAGGGAGACCCGCACCGGGTCGCCGGGGACCAGTTGCAGCAGCAGGAAGACCACCAGGGTCACCCCGAGCAGGACGACGACCGACTGGAGCAGCCGCCGCAGGACGAAGCGTCCCACCTCGCCCCCTCAGCGGTTCAGGGCGACGTCGCGGAACCGGATCGCCCGGTCGGAGCGGACCTGGTAGCCGGTGACCTTCGCCGACCAGCCCTGCACCACGTCCGGGTTGTAGAGGTAGACGTAGCTGGCGTCGTCGACGATCTGCTTCGCGGCCCGCTCGTACGTCTGCTTGCGGACGGCCTCGTCGGTCTGGGTGCGCGCCTGGTCGAGCAGGGTGTCGACGGCGGGGTTGCTGTACTTGTGGAAGTTGAACGTGCCGCCGGTGCGGTGCTGGGCGTAGTAGAACTCGTCCGGGTCGATGTTGCCCAGCCAGCCGAGCAGGAAGGCGTCGAAGTTCCCCTTGCCCTGCTCGTCGAGCCACTGGGCGAAGTCCAGGGTACGGATCTTCACGGTGATCCCGACGTCCTTCAACTGGGCGGCGATCACCTGGGCGGCGGTGACCGTCTCCGGGTACTCGCTGGTGACCATCAGGTCCATGGTGCGGCCGCTGACGCCGGCCCCGCCGAGCAACTGCCGGGCCTGCTCCGGGTCGTGCCGGTACGGCGCGTAGTCGTAGTACCAGGAGCTGCCCTTGGGGATGGCGGTCTGGTTGGCGGTGGCCTGGCCGAACTTGGCGGCCTTGGTGATCGCCTCCCGGTCCAGGGCGAACGCGACGGCGCGGCGCACGTTCACGTCGTCGTACGGCTTGCGTGCCTCGTTGAGGGCGAGGTACCAGTAGTCGGTCGAGGGGGTGGTGGCGACGGTCAGCGCGCCGTCCTCCTTGAGGGTCGGCACCTGCTGGGGTGGCAGGTTGTCGGTCCACTGCACCTCGCCGCCGCGCAGGTTCTGCAGGGCCACCGTCGGGTCCTTGACGAAGGTGAAGGTGACCCCGTCGAGCTTCGGTTTCGGCCCCCAGTAGGCGTCGTTGCGGGTCAGCCTGATGGTGTCGCCGGAGGTGTAGGAGGCGACGGTGAACGGGCCGCTGCCCACCGGCCGGGTCTTGATCGCGCCCGACTCGACGTTGGCCTTCTGGACGATCGCGACGCCCTTGAAGCCGCCGAGGTTGGCCAGCAGGTTGGGGGTGGGCGCGGTCAGCGTGACCACCACCGTGGCCGGGTCGGGCGCGGTCACCGTCTTGACGGTGGCGAACTTGTACGCCGCGTTCAGCTTCTCGTTGATGATCCGCTGGTAGGAATAGACGACGTCCGGTGCGGTCAGCGGCGACCCGTCGGAGAACCGGGCCCCCTCGCGGAGGGTGAACGTCCAGGTGAGCTGGTCGCTGCTGGTGGTCCACTTCGTGGCCAGCGCGGGCCCCATCTTCAGGTCGGCGTCCGGCTCGACCAGGGTGTCGTAGACGTTCTCCAGCACCTGGAAGCTGTAGTAGGCCGACGTCTTGTGCGGGTCGAGCTGGTCGGGTTCGCCGCCGATGGCGGCGGTGAGCGTGCCGCCTGTCGATCCCCCGGCGGTGGAGCCGCCGTCGACGTCGACGCTCTCACCGGCGTCGCAGCCGGCCAGCGCGGTCAGGGCGACGGCGAGCGCCGCCGCGACGATCGTCGATCTGGTCATGGACTCGGTCACCCTTCGTCGCCTGGCAGATCAGAAGGGCGAGTCTTCTCCGACAGGGAGGGCGATGTCAATATAATCCGACCAAACCGGGGTGAAAGCCCGGAATTCAGCGTTTTCGACGACCGTCGCGGGTGGAGGGTGCACAGCGGACGCGTCCGTACCCCTCCGTTTCTCCCGCCGCGCGCCGGTCAAACCTCGCCCGGCCGGTCGTCGGCGGGGCGGGCGAGGGTGCGGCTGCGTCCCCGGAACTCGGCCACCACCTCGCCGTCGCGGGTGACGGTGACGTCGTAGATGCCGCTGCGGCCGTACCTGACGCGTTCGGTGGCGGAGGCGGTCAGCAGGTCCCCCTCGCGGACCGGGCGCAGGAAGCTGATCTCGCCGCCGGCCGCGACGGTGGCCGGGCCGTGCGTGTTGCAGGCCAGCGCGAAGGCGGTGTCGGCGAGCAGGAAGACGAACCCGCCGTGGCCGATCCGGTGACCGTTGACCATCCCGGCGGTCACCCGCATCCGGGCCACCGCCGTGCCGAAGGCGGCGTGGACCAGCTCGATGCCGAGTCCCCGGGATGCCACGTCGGCGTCGAACATGTCGTGGGCCGCGGTCCGGGCCGGCGGCACCGCAGCGCCGTCGGCCCGCCCGGCGGGTTCCGCTCCACGGGGGTACGGGCTACGGTCCGGCACTGCTCCTCCTGACGGTCGTGGCGCGACGACCGGCACCCGGGCCGGCCGCCCCGCCGACCGTACGCGCCACGGCACCCGGGCCGGCCGGACTATGCTCACGGACGAGTCGGCGGTGGGGCCCGCCGTCCCGGCCCGACCGGGAGAACCGCGCGGACGCGCCAACGGTCCCTGCCAGTGCTCGGCGATACTGGTGGGGAGGTACCGATGACGTCACCGTCGTCGCGGCGCGTCGATCCCGACGTCGACCTGCGGGTCCCGGCCGACCGGGGCGAACTGGCCGCGCACCCGGCCGCCGTGCTGGGCGTGATCGCCGCCGGTGGGGCGCTCGGGGCGCTCGCCCGCGCCGGGGTGCAGGCCGCCCTGCCACACTCCCCGACCGGCTTTCCCTGGTCCACCTGCACGGTCAACGTCACCGGATGTCTGCTGATCGGGGCGCTGATGGCGGTGCTCGGCCGACGACGGGCCGGCCCGCTGGTCCGGCCGCTGCTCGGGGTGGGCGTGCTCGGCGGGTTCACCACCTTCTCCGCGTACGCGATGGACGTCCACCGGGCGCTGGCCGCCGGGGCCGCCGGGACGGCGCTGGCCTACCTGGTCGCCACCCTGCTCGGTGGGCTCGCGGCCGTCACGGCCGGTGACGCCCTGGCCGGTCGGCTGCTGGACCGCGCCGACCGCCGCCGGCCGGGGGCCGACCGGGGTGGGCGCGGGCCAGGCCGGGGCGACCCGGCACCGACGGCGGAACGGCCCGGCCGGCGGGAGGCCCGGTGAGCGTGCTGCTGATCGCGCTCGGCGCGGCGCTGGGCGCGCCGCTGCGCTACCTCACCGACCGGGCCGTGCAGGCCCGCCACGGCTCCCGGTTCCCGTGGGGGACGCTGACCGTCAACGTCGCCGGGTCGCTGCTGCTCGGCGTGGTGACCGGGGTGCCCGCCGCTCCGGCGGTGACCGCGCTGGTCGGCACCGGTTTCTGCGGCGCGCTGACCACCTGGTCCACCTTCGGCTACGAGACGGTACGGCTGGCGCGGGCCGGCGACCGCCGGTCCGCGCTGGCCAACGTGCTGGTCAGCGTGGTCGCCGGGCTGGGCGCGGCGACGCTCGGCTTCGCCCTGGCCCGCGCGCTGGCCGGCTGACCGGCGCTCAGCGGACCGGGGCCGCCGCCTGCCCCGGGCCGTACGCGTGGTCGTGCTCGTGCTGGTGGTCGTGGCCGTGCTGGTGGTCGCGGCCGTGCTGGTGGCCGTGATGGTGGTGGTGGCCGTGGCCGTCGACCGGGTCGTCGGGGTGGTCGTGGGGGGTCTGCGGGCGGCCCACCTTGTCGGCGAAGCCCGGCATCAGCACCCGGTAGGCGCAGGTGTCGCAGTTCATCCGGATGTCCCCGCGCAGCGCCTCGGCGTACCGCTCCAGCACCAGGTCGGCCAGGGCGTCACAGTCGCCGATCAGGTCCGCTACCCGGACGTCCAGGTCGGGATGGTCGGCGGCGTACGCCTGCGACTGCGCCACGATCCGGTCCGGCAGCACCCCGGCGAACAGGAAGTACGGGGCGACCACGATCCGCCGGGCACCGAGCCGGCGCAACCGGTCGAGCACCGCCGGCACCGAGGGCTCGGCCAGCGAGATGAACCCCGGTTCGACCCCCGCGTACCCACGCCCCTCCCACAGCAACCGGGCCACCTTCGCCACCTCGGCGTTGGCGTCCGGGTCGGTCGCGCCCCGCCCGATCAACGCCACCCAGGTGCCGGCCCGGTCGGCCCCGGCCAGCGCCGCGTCGATCCGCTGCTCCAGCACGGTGTGCAGCAGCGGGTGCGGGCCGAGCGGTCGCCCGTACCGGTAGGTCAGGCCGGCGTGGCGTTCCTGCTCGCGGGCCATCGCGGCCGGGATGTCCCCCTTGCCGTGGCCGGCGGCCGTGAGCACCAGCGGCAACGCGACGAGCGCCCGGTGCCCGCGCCCGACCAGCGCGGTCACCGCGTCGGTCAGCGGCGGCCGGGACAGCTCGATGAACCCGCCCTCGACGTCACCGACGGCGGCCCCCGCCCGGTCCCGCACCCGGTCGACGAGCGCGGCGAACTGGTCGACCCCGGCCGCGCTGCGCGTGCCGTGCCCGACGATGACCAGTGCGGTCATGTTTCCTCCAGGTAGAGCAGGGCGTTGAGGGCGGCGGCGGCGACCGCCGAGCCACCCTTCTCGCCGATGTTGGACACGGCCGGCAGGCCACTGGCCCGCAACGCCGCCTTGGACTCGGCGGCCCCGACGAAGCCCACCGGCAACCCGACCACCAGCGCCGGGGCGGCGTGCACCGCGATCAGTTCGACGAGCGCGGTCGGCGCGCAGCCGACCACCCAGACCGCCCCCGGGCCGACCCGGTCCAGGGCGATCCGCACCGCCGCCGCCGACCGGGTCGACCCGGTCTGCCGGGCCCGCGCGGCGGCGGCCGGGGCGGCGACCGGGCCGACGATCTCCCGCCCGGCGCCGGTGATCCCGGCGGCCACCATCGCCACGTCCGTGACGACCGGTGCCCCGGCGCGCAGCGCGGCCAGCCCGCCGGCCAGCGCCGCCTCGTCGCAGACCAGGTCGGTGACGTAGTCGAGGTCGGCGCTGGCGTGCACCACCCGTTCGACGACCGCCCGGGTCAGCGGCGGCAGGCCGCCCAGGTCGACCCGCTCGCGCAGGATCCGGTACGACTCCTGCTCGATGGGGTGGACGACCCGGCTCACCGGCCACCTCCCGGGGTGGGCCGGCAGCGGGCCGGGTGGGTGCTGGTCATGGCGCTCCTCGTCGGTCGGTGACGGTCCGGATGGCGTCCACCGGGCAGATCTCCAGGCACTCCAGGCAGCCGGTGCAGCGGTCGGCGAGCACGGTCAGGCCGCCGGGCACCGGGCGGATCGCGTGGGTGGGGCAGGTCAGCAGGCAGGCCCCGCAGCCCTGGCAGGCGTCGATCACCACCGGCGGCGGCACCACGGCCGGACCGGGCACCGGCACGACGGGGGTCATCCGCGCCACCGGTAACCCCGGGGGGTGACCATCCGCCCGCCGACCAGCCGGGTCTGCGAACTGCCCACCACCACCAGCCCGTACATGTCGACCACGGTCGGGTCGAAGGTGGCCAGGGTGGCCAGGTGGACCTGCTCGTCGGGGCGGCTGGCGTTGCGGACCACCCCGACCGGGGTCTGCGGCGGCCGGTGCGCGGCGAACGTCGCCAGCACCGCGCCGAGCTGCCAGTCCCGGGCCCGGCTACGCGGGTTGTAGAGCAGGGCCACCAGGTCCGCCTCGGCGGCGGCGGCGACCCGCCGTTCGATCACCGCCCAGGGGGTGTGCAGGTCGGACAGGCTCAGGTAGACGTGGTCGTGGCCGATCGGCGCGCCGAGCAGCGCGGCGGCGGCCAGCGCGGCGGTCACCCCGGGCACCCCGACCACGTCGATCCGCTCGTCGGCGTACTCCAGGGCGGGGCTGGCCATCGCGTACACCCCGGCGTCGCCGGAACCGACCAACGCGACGGCGTGCCCGGCGGTGGCCTCGGCGACGGCGCTGCGGGCCCGTTCCTCCTCCGCGCCGAGCCCGCTGGCGAGCCCCCGGGTGCCCGGCCCCAGCAGGTCACGGACCTTGTCGACGTACTCGTCGAGGCCGACGACCACGGCGGCCCGGCGCAACTCGGCCACCGCGCGCGGGGTGCGCAGGTCGGCCGCGCCGGGGCCGAGGCCGACGATCGCCAGCCGGCCGCGCGGGGCGTGCCGGGCGACCGCGACGGTGGCCATCGCCGAGGCGGTCTTGGGCACCAGCAGGGTGCCGCCGTCGCGCAACGCCGCCGCCTCGGCGACGCTGGGCGTGCCGACGGCGGCCCGGACCACCTCGCTGGGGTGCGGCACGTCCACCGCCGAAAGCTCCGCCGCCGGCCAGGTCCGCAGCGGTACGCCGAGCGCGTCGGCGGTGGCCCGGATGCCCTCCTCGTCGGCCTTCACGTCGACGCTGGCCAGGCAGCGCAGGCTGGCCGGGCTCAAACCGGCGTCGGCGAGCGCCCGGTGCAGCAGCGCGTCGACCTCGGCGGCGGGCACCCCCCGGCTGGAGCCGACCCCGGCGACCAGGGACGGGGGCCGCAGCACGACGGTACGGTCGTCGACCGGCACCACCCGGTCGGTGACCAGCACCCGGTACCCGCCCTCCGGGTCGGGCCCGACGGCCCGGTGTTCCCCGGTGGGCGGTTCACGGTGGACGTTGGGCGGCAGGGCGGGCAGCGGCCACACCGCGTCGGCGACCAGCCGGACCGGCTCGCCGTCGAGGATCGCCCGGGACACCGCGGCCACCGCCCCCTCGACCGGCCAGCCGAGGGTGTCCAGGCCGGGCAGGTCGACCGCGTCGGTGGCGGTGGTGACCACCGGCCGGGCGTCGAGCAACGCGGCCACCTCGGCGGCGAGCGTGTTCGCGCCCCCCGCGTGGCCGCCGAGCAGGGCGACGGCGTGCCGGGCGGCCTCGTCGACCACCACCACCGCCGGATCGGTGCGCTTGTCGCCGAGCAGCGGCGCCCGCACCCGGACCACCGCACCGGTGGCCAGGAACGCCACCACCGCGTCGCACGTCGTCCACGCGGTGCGCAGCGCGTCGGCGACCCCGTCGGCCTCGACCAGCCGGGCGTGCGGCCAGGCGGCGGCCAGGGTCCGGGCGTGCCGGCGACCGGCGGCGGTGGCCGCGACGAGCCCGACCCGGTGCGGGCCGGTGCCGGGGGTGTCCCGGTGCCGGTGTGGTGCGGTGGTGGTCACGGACGCTCCCCGGTGAGGACGACCACCGGGTTGGTGGCCGCGAGTCGGACGGACCCGCCGGGCAGGTCGGCGAGGCGGGCGGCGGCGAGCTGGCTGCCGGTCACCGTGTAGCCGGCGGCGCGCAGCAGGTGCACGGCCGGGGCGACCCGGTCCAGCGCGGCGAGGGTGACCACCACCCGGTCGGGGCGGCGGTCGGCGACGGCGCTCAGCACGTCGGTCCCGCCACCGCCGACGAAGACGGCATCCGGGTCGGGCAGCCCGGCCAGGACGGCCGGCGCGGCACCGGTCACCACCCGGACGTCGACGCCGTGCCGGGCGGCGTTGCCGGCAACCGGTGCCGTCGGGTCCCGTTCCACGGCGATCACCGCCGCGCCGAGCAACGCGCACTCGATGCCCACCGATCCGCTGCCCGCGCCGACGTCCCAGACCAGACGACCGAGCCGGGGCCGCAACCGGGCGACGGCCAGGGCCCGCACCTCGGCCTTGGTGATCATCGAGTCCCGGTGCCGGTACGCGGACTCGGGCAGCGCCCAGCCGGCGGCGGGCGCGGCGGCCGGCTGGTTGTCCGCCCGCACCCGCCCAACCCCGACCGGAGCGTCATCGCCGACCGGAGCACCATCGTCCGCCGGGCCGGTGTCACCCGACCGGCCGGTGACCCCGCCCCGCTCGGCGGTGCCGGTACGCCGGGCGGGCCGCGCCCCGGGGTCACCGTCGGTCGCGGCCAGGCTGAGCAGGACGTGCGGGTCGGCCCAGGCCCGGGTGGCGGCCTCCTGCGGGGTGGTCCAGGTGACCAGCTCGGCGGCGGTGCCGAGGTGTTCGGCGACCAGCAGACGGCGGGACCACCCGGTCAACCCGGCCCCGATCTCGGCCGCCCCGGCGTCCGGTGCGGTCAGCACGGCGACGGCGGGCAGCGCCCGGCAGGCGTGGAGCGCGGGGCCCAACTCCCGGCCGTGGGCGGTGACCACCACCGCGCCGTCCCAGTCGAGCCCGGCGCGGGCGAACGCGGCGGCCACACTGGACACCGCCGGCAGCACCCGCACCGGCAGCGCGGCGGCGCGCAGCCGGCGTACCACGCCGAACAGGCCGGGGTCGCCGCTGGCCAGCACCACGGCCGGAACCCCGGCGGCGTGCGCGGCGGCGAGCCGCGCCAGCGCCGGGGCGAGCGGACCGAGGGTGACGGGGTCGACGCCGGCCGGCACCGGCACGGCGGCCAGGTGCCGGGCCGCCCCGACGACCAACCCGGCCCCGGCCAGGGCGGCG
>NZ_JBMDWU010000454.1:0-1834 GCF_048594385.1 Micromonospora sp.
CGGGCCGTTCGGGCCACGCGGGACCGACCGCCCCGAACCCACCGCCGGTACCGGGCCGTCCGGGACGGACCCCCGGGGCGTCGGCGCGCGCGGTGCCGGGGAGCCGTCGCCGGGCGAGCGCCGGGCGACCGCCGGGCCGGACGAGCCGGACTGGTCCGGACCGAGCTGGAACCGGCCGAGCTGGGGCGGGACCTGGGCACCCTCCTGGTCGCGGGACGAGGAACCCCCCGCCGGCCGACGGACCCGTGCCGAACGCGCGGCGGAGTGGTCGGCCGAGCCGGCCCGCCCGTACGAGCCGGTGCGTGCCGAGCCGGCCCGCCCCTACGAGCCGGTGCGCGCCGAGCCCGCCCGGCCGTACGAGCCGGTGCGCTCCGAGGTGCCCCGCCCGTACGAGCTGACCCGGACCGAACCGGCCACCCCACCGACCCTCCCGGAGCCCACCGCGGAGCGGCCCGGTCGGGAACGGCCGGCCGCCGAGCGGGTCGCCCCGGGGCGTCCCGGTGTCGACAACCCCGAGCGCGCCTGGTCCGGCAACACCGGGGAACACCCCCTGCCGAACCGGGACGAGCGCGCCGACCGGCCGGAACGGCACGAGCCCACCGACCGCTCCGAGCGCGACCGGCCCGGCCCGGACTGGTCCGAGCGGGGCACCCGACCGGAGCGGGACTGGTCCGACCCCGCCGGGCGGGACTGGGCCGACCGTTCCGGGCGGGACTGGGCCGACCGGTCCGAGCGGGACTGGGCCGAGCCGTCCGGGCGGACCTGGTCCGCTTCCGGCGAGCGGGACCGGTCGCCGGTCGAGCCGCCCGCGCCGCAACGGTTGCACCCCGCCGACCGGCCCGGCTGGTCGACGGGGAGATCCGCCGAGGCACCCCCCGCACCCCGGGACGTGCCGGCCGGCCCGCCGTCCCCGCCCCGGGACGAGCCCGCCGGTCGGGACGAGCCGGGTGCCGTGCCGCCCCCGACCCGCGACGAGCCCTCCGGCCTGCGGGAGGAACGGGCCGCCACGCTGCCCGCCGCCGTCCGCGCCGACCAGCCGTTCCGGCTTCCGCGCGACGAACCGTCGCCCCGGCCGGCGACCCCCCCGGCCGTCCGCGCCGACCAGCCGTTCCGACTCCGGTCGGTACCGACCGAGCCGGCCGCCCCCACCGACCTGCCCGGCCACCCGCCGGAGCCCGCCCCCACCGCCGGTGCCCCCGCCACGAGCGGGCCACGCCGCCTGGACCAGATCCCCGCAGCGCCCGCCCCGACGAGCGCGCCCCCCTACGCGGCCCGCCGATCCGCGCCCGACCCGCTGACCACGACCGAGCCGGTGGTGGACGGACGGAGACCGGAGCGGGGCACGGTGGTGCTGCCGCAGCGCGTCCCCGCCGAACCGGACGTGCCCGTCGTGCCGGAGCCGCCAGCCGTGGAGCCCCCCGCCGAGACCCCGGAACTCGCCCGGATCGCCACCCACCTGCGCCGCGACGACGAGCCCGCGCCGCTGCGGGAACGTCCCGAGGGCTTCGACGTCAACGCGATCCTGGACGCCGTACGTGAGGTGGCCGGGGTCCGCGACGCGGCGCTGCGACGTACCCCGGCCGGGGCGCACAGTCTGCGGCTCGACCTGTCCGACGGGGCCGACCCGGCGGAGGTGAGCCGGCTGGTGGCCCGCCTGCTCCAGGAGCGGATGGGTCTCGCCGCCGCACCGCAGAGCCTGTCCGGTGAACCGAGCGCCGCGGTGCCGCCGCCGCGGCGGTCGACGAGGTGCGGAGGCACGGCGGGCGCACCGCCGGCCGGGGACGCTGCTTCGGCGAGCCCGCGGCCGGCGGGGCGTTCGGCACCGGCGAGGGCG
>NZ_JBMDWU010000455.1:0-7678 GCF_048594385.1 Micromonospora sp.
GCCGCCCCCCACCCCGCCCGGTAACGCCCGTGGGGCGCGCGGGGGTGCCCGGCGCGCCCCCCGCTGACCACCTCGCCGGTCTCGGCGTCGCAGACCACGACCTTGGTCGACTGGGTCGACGAGTCGACCCCGGCGACGAGAGTCCTCGCGCCACCCATGGCGGTGCCTCCGTAGCTCGGCGGGACCCGACCCTACGTCCTGCACCCGGATTAGTTCAATGGCTTGACAGAATTGCCGTCGCGGTAGCGGCCCCGACCGTGCAGCGCCAGCGCCGACCTCGATCACCGTTCTGCCGTACGGGATCCCTGCCGCTGTGGGCCGTATCGTTCGACGAGCACGGTGCCGATCGCGGCCAGGTGCTCCAGCACCCCCGCAGGGCCGGTCACCTCCAGGTAGTCGACCAATCCGGCAAGCTCACCGGCGAGTTTGTGCTCGTCGTTACCGCGGATCACGACCTCGACGCGGCCGTCGGTCGTGGCACCTCCCGCCTCGAGACGGGTGCCGAACCCCATCCGGAGCACGCCTATCCCGTGGGGCGCGCACGTCGCGTGCGCCTCGACGGGCATTCGCCTGCGTTCGACCTCGTCGGCGATCTCGCGCCAGCTCCCGGCCAGGTCGAAGTCCTCCGGCCGGTGCACGGGATCGACGGTCGGGTCGACGGACGACACCCGGTCGATCCGGAAGGTCCGCCGGCCGGCCTCGGTGCCGGCGACGAGATACCACGCCGGGCCCTTGGCGACGATGCCCAGCGGGTGGACCGTTCGCCCGGTAGCGGCGCCGTCGCGGTCGACGTAGCCGAGCCGGACCTGGACGCCGCGGATCACCGCGTCCTGGAGTTCGTCGAGGAACCGCGGCGGTCGGGGCTCGACCTGGCTCGCCCCCCATCGTCGCGGGTCCGTGACGAGCGCCGTCGCCGCCGCCTCGGCCTGCTCCCGGAACGGCTCCGGCAGGGCACGGACGAGCTTGCGCAGCGCCGCTTTCGCGGCGGGCGTGACGGACGAGGCCGGGCCGGCGACCAGGAACAGGGCGCGGGCCTCACCCGCGGTCAACCCGGACAGGTCGGTACGGGCGCCGCCCACGAGACGCCAGCCACCGCCCCGGCCCTGCACGGAGTACACCGGCACGCCGGCCATGCCCAGGGCGTCGAGGTCGCGGCGGGCGGTGCGTTCGGAGACCTCCAACTCCCGGGCGACCTCCGCCGCGGTCACCCGGCCGCGCTGTTGCAGCAGCAGGAGCAGGGCCATCAACCGGTCGGCTCGCACCCGGACGACACTGCCACGGAAACCGGTCAGGAGGTGACCGGTATCGGTCCGCAGGATGTCCGCATGACAATCGACTTTCCCGAGCCCACCCGTATTCCGGTCAACGGCGTGCACCTCGAAGTCTTCGAAGCCGGCCGGCAGAACGTGGGCAATCCCGTGGTGCTCTGCCACGGCTGGCCGGAGCACGCGTACTCCTGGCGCTACCAGGTGCCGGCCCTCGCTGCGGCGGGCTACCACGTCATCGTCCCGAACCAGCGGGGTTACGGCACCTCGTCCCGGCCCGCCGACGTGACGGAGTACGACATCGCACACCTGTCGGGCGACCTCGTCGCCCTCCTCGACCACTACGGCTACGCCGATGCCACCTTCGTCGGCCACGACTGGGGCGCATTCGTCGTCTGGGGCCTGACCCTGCTGCACCCGGACCGGGTCAACGGCGTGGTGGCGCTGAGCGTGCCCTACCAGGAGCGCGGCGAAACGCCCTGGATCGAGGCCATGGCGGCCGCGCTCGGCGACGACTTCTACTTCGTGCACTTCAACCGGCGGCCGGGCCTCGCGGACGCCGTGTTCGAGCAGGACACGTTCCGGTTCCTGCGGAACCTGTACCGCAGGAACGTGCCCCCCGCAGCGCCTCAGCCGGGCAATGCGCTGACCAACCTCGCCAGGGCGCAAACCCCGCCCGGGGAGCCCGTCATGAGTGACAGCGACCTGGCCGTCTTCGTCTCCGCCTTCGAGTCGGCAGGGTTCACGGGCGGGATCAACTGGTACCGGAACCTGGACCGCAACTGGCGTCTGCTGGCCGACGTGGACCCGATCATCCGACAGCCCGCCCTCATGATCTACGGCGACCGCGACCCGGTCGCGAAGGCGGAAAGGCTGACGGAGTTCGTGCCGAACGTGGAGGTGGTCAGTCTGGACTGCGGTCACTGGATCCAGCAGGAGAAGCCGCAGGAAACGACCGAGGCGATTCTGACGTGGCTGGGCCGGCGCGGGACCGCCTAGCACCTCCGCCGGACAGGCGTTTCCCGATCCGGGGGATCGCGTGTGCTCGCTGCTGGTCATGTCCCCGGCGCGGTGGGTTGGTGCGTCGCCACCAACCCACCCGGGTGCTGTCGGCCGGAGCTCTGACCTGTGTCGCCCGGGTCGGCCCCTCCACCACGCCCACCGGGATCGAGATGACCCGCGAGCGTCCTCGTTGTGCGCGCCCACCAGCGACGACGGGCCCGTTTGGTAGCCTCGCGAGGTGAGTTCCCCCCAAGCGGACTGGTCAGGGCTGCCGGCCTCCCGGTAGCCCCAGATGCCCCAGTCCCTGCGCTGACGAGCCGCGCCGACCCGGTCGGCGGCGACGTCGCACGAGTTCCTGCGCATCCGAAGCACCGGCAGTGCCACACGCCTGCCACCCATCACGTCCTTGCTTCGGGAAGGTCCGCTCATGCCCGTCCTCCTCTACCTGCTCGCCGTCGCGGTCTTCGCCCAGGGAACCTCGGAGTTCGTCCTCGCCGGCATCCTTCCCGGCATCGCCACCGACCTGGCGGTTCCCCTCGGCCGGGCCGGGCTTCTCACCGCCGGTTTCGCCCTGGGAATGGTCATCGGCGCGCCGACGATGGCCGCCGCTGCCCGCCGGCTCCCACCCCGCTGGACCCTGGCCGGCTTCCTGACCCTGTTCATCGCCGCGCACGTCATCGGCGCGGTCACCGACAGCTTCGCCGTCCTGGTGGCCTCACGGATCGGGGCCGCGTTGGCCAATGCCGGGTTCCTCGCCGTCGCACTCTCGACCGTGACGCGCATCGTGCCGGCCGAGCGGCACACCCGCGCGCTGGCAGTCATCCTCGGCGGCACCACCCTCGCGCTGATCGCCGGGGTGCCCGCCGGTGCCCTCGTCGGCGACGTGCTGGGCTGGCGCGCCACCCTGTGGGCGATCGCGCTGCTGTGCCTGCCTGCGCTGGTCGCGGTTCTGGCGGCCACGCCGACCCACCCGCGGGAGACCGCGCAGCCGAGCGCCGCGAGCAGCATCGGCCGCGAGCTGGCAAGTCTGCGACTACGTCCGGCGCAGTGCAACATCGTGCTGGCCGTGCTGGTCAACGCCGCGACGTTCGGTACCTTCACCTACCTGGCGGCGATCGCCACCGGACCGGCCGGGCTCACCGAGCGCACCGTACCGTTGCTGCTCGCCGTCTTCGGAACCGGCGCGTTCCTCGGGGTCACCGTGGCCGGGCGGTTCGGTGACCGGCACTGGCGACCGCTGATCACCGTCACCGGGCCGCTGCTCACGGCGGGCTGGGTGCTGCTGGCGTTCACCGTTGCCAGCCCCGTGGCGTTGTGGTTCCTCGCCCTGACCCAGGGCGCGTTGTCCTTCGCGTTGGGCAGCACGCTCATCGCCCGGATCATCGCCACCGTGCGCGACGCACCCACGATGGCTGGCTCCTTCGCGACCGTCGCGTTGAACATCGGTGCCGTCACCGGACCCGTCGCCGGCGGTTTCGCCATCGAGGCCCTCGGCGCGCCCGGCCCGGTCATCGTCAGCTGCGTGCTGGTGATTCTCGCCGTCGGCGTCTGGTCCACCTGTCGAGCCGCACACCGGCAGGACCGCTCCTTGCGAACAAGCGAGGATCCTGCCGCTCGATAGCATGCGCGCATGTATGCGCTCTACGCCTGGGGAAACTTCATCAGGGAGGTCGGACTCGACCGGCGGCCGACCTGGCTCGACCCGGCGGTGCTCCGCGGCGAACGACAGGTCGTCGACGACGGCCTGATGATCGGCGACACCGACACGCTGCTGGTCGACGGTCCCGGCACTCTCTTCGAGATCGATGACGACGACAAGAACCTCGTGCCCGGTAGTGCGCTCGTCGGCCGGGACCTCAGCGGTGTGCCGTGGCGGGTCTCCCGCATCCGCGCAGCCACCGACGGCACCCGCGAGGACGCCCTGCGCATCGTCGCGGCGGCCGAGGAGGATGGCGACTACTACGAGGAAGACGAGCGGCACGAGTACAACTCGGTCCCGGTCGGCGAGATCGTCACCCTCTGGGAGGACGCTCACGGCCAGTGGACGCTGGCCCTGGTCGAGCTGTGACAACAGGGTGACCCCGCCCGGCTGATGCCGTCTGTCAGCCGGGCGGGGCCACCCTGTCGGGGCCTGCGCAGATAGGAAGGGCCGGGTCGCTCCTGACAGGACGGCGTTCCTCGTAGGACAGCGGTCGACACGACGCGATCCCTGTCCGTAGTTGCCTGGATCCGGCGTGAACTGACGACCCGGGCCCGCGGCACCCCTCTGCTCGCCACGAACAGGGCTGATACCGTCCCCGGACATGGAATCCCGGACGGTTCAGGTGGGAACCGCCGCACTGCACGTGGGCGTCACCGGGCAGGGGCCCGACGTCGTAGTCCTGAGCGGCGGCCCGGGATGCGTGCAGTACCTGGAACACGACGAACTTGCGCCACGAGGTCACCGTGCCTGGTACCCCGAGCCGCGCGGCGTCGGCCGCTCGACCGGTGGCCCGCACACCATGGAACAAGCCGTCGCCGACCTCGAAGCCATCCGTGCCGCAGTCGGTGTCGTCACCTGGATCGTCGCCGGTCACTCCTGGGGTGGTGATCTCGCGGTGCGCTACGCCGTCGACCATCCGGAGGCGGTGGCCGCGGTGGTCAGCATCGCCGGTAGGGGACCGCAACGCGACCAGACCTGGTCCGAGGCGTACAAGGCCGGCAGGGCGACACAGCCGGTGGTGGACATCGACCACGTACCCGAGGTCCACGCGGCACTCGGCGACTCGTTCACCGAATGGACCCACCGGGCCGACCTGTGGCGCGGGCTCGCCACCTGCGGCGTACCGATGCACCTCATCGCCGCCGGCGACGACATCCGCCCCTCCTGGCCCCTGGCGCAGCTCGCCGCACTCGTGCCACACGGACGGTTCTCCACCGTTGCGGATGTACCGCACGACTTCTGGTTCACCCACCCCGAGCTGTGGACCTCGACCATCACCGACGCCTGCACCGGTCCGTGATCCGCGCGAGGCGGCCGGACTCCGGGATCTTCACGTCGGACTCCGGTGATCAGTCGGCGCGACGGTAGTGCAGCGCCAGCGCACCGTTGCGGAACGGCTTCGCCGAGACCAGTTCGAGTCGGCGGGTGCTGGGCAGCCCGCCCTGGTACAGGGTCGGGCCGTGACCGGCGATCCGGGGATGGACGACCATCCGGTACTCGTCGATCAGGTCCAGCCGGTCCAGCTCGGTCGCGAGGTTGCCGCTGCCGAGCAGGACCCCGGCCGGGGTCGCGTCCTTGAGCTTCTGCACGCCCTCACGCAGGTCACCGGCGATGTGGTGGCTGTTGCTCCACGGGAAGTCCGTGCGCGTCGTCGACACCACGTACTTGGGTTTGGTCTCCAGCGTGGCCGCCCACTTCTGCATGGCAGGCGACGCCTCATGGTCGCCGCGGGCGACGGCCGGCCAGGCGCTCTCCATCATCTCGTAGGTGACGCGACCCCACAGCATCGCCCCGCTCTCGTCCATGAGCCGGGTGAAGAAGGCGTGCGTGTCGTCGTCGACGATCCCCTCCTGGTGGTCGACGCAACCGTCCAGGGTGATGTTGAGGCTAAAGGTGAGCAGGCCCATGGCCGGCGAGTCTAGTGCCGGGGCGGCCACGGCCCGAGCGCGACATGCAGTGACGATCAGCGCTCCTTCCCGACCAGCGCTTCGATGGTGTCCGCCAGTTCGGAAACCCTCCGACGTCCGTCGAGTTCGACGGTGGCTCCACGCCTGAGCAGTGGTTCGACGGTCAGGACGTAACGGGCGATCTCCGCCCGCTGTGCGGGAGTCCTTCCATAGGGGTTCGTCCGGCGGGTGACCCGGTGGAGAAGAACCTCCAACGGTGCGCTGAGCAGAACGACGTGGTGAAAGCGGTGGTAGAAGCGGACCTGGTTCTCCACCGTCCCGGACACGACCAGATCACGGTGCCGGTCGAGCAACCGGTTCATCCCCGGCTCGTCCCAGGTCCCGTCGGGCAGCTCCCAGCCGCCGTAGTCCGTGTCGACGGTGCGGAAACCCCGCCGGCGAAGCTCGTCGAGGACCGTCGTCTTTCCCGCGCCAGACATGCCGGTCACCAGTACCCGCGCCACGTCCGTACGGTAGCGGGAGACGAGACACGGGCCGGCCGGTGGCAGGGTCTCCGGGCGGTCGTCCAGGGGTGACGCGGATCGAGGCGATACTGATGACCTGGCGCATGGGGACACCGGCCATCGGGCGCAGCGATCCCTCGTCCGGCCGTCGGTGACCCCCGGATGAGCCTGGTGTCGGCGTTCGTGCCGATCTGGATTCTCACCGTGGTCGGTTACGCGGCGTGTCGGTGGGGTCTGTTGGGCGAGGCCGGGGCGGCGGTACTCGGCCGGTTCGTGTTCCAGCTGGCGATGCCGGCCGCCCTGTTCCTGGCACTGTCCCGGATGCCGTTGTCCGGGTTCGCGAGCCGCCCGCTGCTCGCCTTCGCGGTGAGCACGGCTGCCGTGGTCGGGTTCGGGTGGTTCGGTGTGAGCCGGCTGTTCGGTCGCGAGCCTGGGGAACGACCCCTCTGGGGCATGGCCGCCGGGTACGTCAACTCGGCGAACCTCGGCATCCCCATCGCCACCCAGGTCCTCGGTGACGTGGCGTTCCTGGCGCAGGTGGTGCTGCTGCAGGTGCTGGTGGTGGCACCCGTGATCCTGGTCGCCCTGGACCGGCACGGCGACCCCGCCGGGCGGGTACGGATGCGCCGGATCGCCTCCCTGCCGGTACGTAACCCGGTGATCCTGGCGTCCCTGCTCGGTGTCGCCTGCTCGGCTGCCGGCCTGCGGCTGCCGGCGACGGCCGACGCGACGCTCACCCTGCTGTCGGGTGCCGCGGCTCCAGCCGCTCTGGTCGCGCTCGGCGCGTCGTTGCACCGCGGTACGCCGTCGCGGGACGATCGGGCCGCGCCGGCTGAACGGGCCGGACGGGGCGAGCTGGCCGTGGTCACGGCGCTGAAGCTCGTCGGGCAGCCGGTCGTCGCGTACGTCGCGGGACTGGCCCTGCACCTACCCGCCCCGCAGTTGCTCGCCGTGGTGGTGTGCGCGGGCCTGCCCACAGCGCAGAACACGTTCATCTTCGGCCAGGAGTACGGCGTCGGCGAGGCGGTGACCAGCCGGGCGGTGGTCCTGACCACGACGCTGTCGCTGGTCACCCTGGCAGCGGCGGCGGGCGCGCTCGGATAGATCCACCTGCGGAGACACCCGCAACCCATGGTGGCTCACCCCGACCGTGTGCCGGCGGCCAGACCTGCCGGTCATCGGCGGCCCCCGCAGCCGGTCGGGGCGCGGTCTGCGGCGTGAACGCGTCCGTCGGGGCAGTGGACCCGCCATGATGACGGTTTGAAGGCGATCTACCCTGACGACGGCGACGGCGACGGC
>NZ_JBMDWU010000456.1:0-6719 GCF_048594385.1 Micromonospora sp.
CGCCGCCCCCCCGCCGCCACCTGCACGATCCGCTAGCCGACCGAGCAGGCCGCGGGGGCCGGGCCCGGGGGGCGGGGCCCGGCCACGTCGGCGTCGGCGGACCGCCGGGGGCGGTGTGCAGGCCCAGGAAGGCGGTACGGGCCGGTCAGGAGGGGGTGGTGGCGGCGGTGGGGCGGTCGTCGCGGACGTGCACCAGCATGTCGCCGGTCTCGATCACCGCGCCGGCCCGGTCCGCCAGGGTGACCACCTTGCCCCGCCGCACCAGGGCGATGACCAGGGACTCCAACTCGCGGGGGGACTTGCCGACCTCGTGCCGCTCGGCGGAACGCATCGCCAGCGCCATGCCCTGCCCGGGGGTGAGCAGGTCCTCCACCACGTCGATCAGGGGCGGCGCGGAGGTCGAGAGGCCGAGCAGCCGACCCGCGGTCGCCGAGGACACGATCACGTGGTGCGCGCCGCTCTGCCGCAGCAGCGGGGCGTTCTCGGCCTCCCGTACGGCGGCGATGATGCGTACCTGGCCGGCGGTGAGCTGCCGGGTGGTCAGCGCCACCAGCACCGAGGCGTCGTCGCTGTCGGTGGCGATGATGACCGCCTTGGCGTTGCGGACGTGCGCCTCCTCCAGCACCGACGAGCGGGTGGCGGAACCCTCGATGGCGACCAGTCCGGCCGAGGTGGCCTGCCGCAACGCCGTCCCGTTGCGCTCCACCACCACGATCCGGGACTTGTCGAGGCCGTTCTCCAGCAGCGCCGAGACCGCGCTGCGGCCCTTGGTGCCGTAGCCGCAGATGATGACGTGGTCCTTCACGGTTCTCCTCCACCGCCCCAGCCGACGGCCGGTCCGGTACTGCTCGGTCAGGACTTCCAGGGTGGTGCCGACCAGGATGATCAGGAAGATCACCCGGGCCGGGGTGATGAACAGGACGTTCACCAACCGGGCGGACTGGTCGTACGGGGTGATGTCGCCGTACCCGGTGGTGGAGAGGGTGACCACCGCGTAGTAGAAGCAGTCGAGCAGGGTCAACCCGTTCTCGTCCACGTCGCGGTAGCCGCCACGGTCCAGATAGACCACCGCGACGGTGACCAGGACCAGGCCCAGGGCGGCGGCCAGGCGGAGACTCAACGCGCTGAGCGGACCCCGCCGCTGCGCCGGGAAATGGATCACCGTCGGTCCTGCTCTCCCCGGGTCGCCTGCACGAGCACAACATAGCGGTTGACAGGCGGACCGACCGGGCGGGTCGCCGACCCTACCTGTGGTGAACGCCCTCTCACCCTCGCGGCGGGCGGTGCCGGGCCCGGGAAACCGGCATGATGGGAGGGTCCCGGGACACCGGCCACGAGGAGGCCCGCATGTCGCTGCTGCGTCGGGTGATCGGTGGCGTGCTACGCCGGGTACGCCTGCGTCAGGGCCGTACCCTGCGCGAGGTGGCCGCCGCGGCCGGGGTGTCCCTGCCCTACCTCTCCGAGGTCGAGCGCGGGCGCAAGGAAGCCTCCTCCGAGGTGCTGGCGGCGATCTGCCGGGCGCTCGGGATCAACCTGTCCGACCTGCTCGAAGAGGCCCGTGACGAGCTGCGCCGGGTCGAGCGTCGGGTGCCCGTGCCGCCGGGCGGCAGCCTGGCCCGGCTGGACCGGGTGCCGACCGCCCGCCGCGACGGCACCGCCGCCCACCTGTCGGTCGGTCGGCCCATCGTCGGGTTCGGCCGTCCGGGCGGCGGCGTGCCGTCGAGGGTCGGGGGTGCCGGGTTCCCGGTGACGAGGGTCGCCACGGCCGTCCGGGTGGTCGCCGTGGCGTCGGCCGCCCGCCCCGCTGCGCGTACCCCCAGGGTGCCGGCGCGGCGGTGGGCCCGGACGGGCCGGCGGCGGGTGCGGGTCGGGTAGGCCGGCCGGATTCTGCCGACGGCGGATCTGCCGGCGGCAGAAAGGCTGGGGCGGTGACCGCCCGGCGGCGCAGGCTGGACCCGCCGGTTCCCGGGGCGGGGTGAGGTCGCCCGCCCGCCGGCGACGCGGAGGGTGGTCACCATGATCGGGTACGACGTGCGCATGCTGGACGGCGGGCAGCCGGCCTTCGGCGACCAGGTCTTCGAACGGCTGCTGCGCGAACGCATCATCTTCCTGGGCACCGAGGTCACCGACGCCTCGGCCAACCAGATCTGCGCGCAGATCCTGCTGCTCGCCGCCGAGGACAGCGAGCGGGACATCTACCTCTACATCAACTCGCCTGGTGGTTCGGTCAGCGCCGGCATGGCCGTCTACGACACCATGCGGTACGTCCGCAACGACGTGGCCACCCTGGCGTTGGTGCTGGCCGGCTCGATGGGGCAGTTCATGCTCTGCGCGGGGGCCGCCGGGAAGCGGTTCGCCCTGCCGCACGCGCGGATCATGATGCACCAGCCGTCCGGGGGGATGGGCGGCACCGCCGCCGACATCACCATCCAGGCGGAGAACATGCTGCACGTGAAGCGGACGATGCAGGAGCTGATCGCCCGGCACAGCGGGCGCACCCTCGACGAGATCCAGGCCGACTGGGACCGGGACCGGTGGTTCACCGCCGAGCAGGCCCGGGAGTACGGCCTGATCGACGAGGTGCTCACCCGGGTCGACCAGCTTCCCGGCTGAGCGGCGCCGGTCCGGGTATCGCGTGCCGACGGCCGGTGGCGGGTGCCGCCGGCCGTCGGCACCCGCGTCGGGTCGGGGTCCCGGCGGCGGTCCGCCCGGCCCCCCCGCGCTGCCGGTGGCCCGCCGGGGCGGGTGGCCGTGAGTCGACCGCGTCCACAGCCGTCGGGCCCGCCCCCTCGCTCGGGTCCGACACCCGCCGGTCGCACCGCGGCGGACGCTCGTCGATGCGGCAGAGCGTCAGCGGTACGAGACTTCCCGCACGGGCCAATACAGCAGGGCGCATTTCCCACAAATATCGTGGCATCGATGCGGCTCGTCGGCCACCGCTGCCGGGAGGCAGGCCCGCGACGGCCGGCCCGGAACCACGGGAGGGGTTCAGCCGTCGACGGTCAGCACCACCTTGCCCAGAGCCCGCCGCCCCTCCAGGTCGGCGTGCGCGACGGCCGCCTGCGCCAGCGGGTACGTCGACACCAGGTTCCGAGGTGGTCTCGTAGAACGCGGTGTAGGCGCGGCAGTGGTAGCTGGGGTCGCCGGGGCACTCGCTGAAGGTGGACTTGCCGACGAGGTTGGCCGGCCACCAACAGCCCGTACCACCTCGGACGGCGCGCACCACGCATTCCACGGCACAGACAATCAGCCTTGACAGAGTGCCCTCACCACCGAGACCGGAGCAGAGACGCCGATAGCGTCGGTCGCGAGAAACAATCGCGTCGACAATCTGCGTGCGAAAGGCGCGAAGAACCGGGCGCGGCACCGCGCACCCGAATTGACGGTCGACGCCTCCCGAACAGGAGACGACCATGGCGGACCAGGCTATCGCGCAGATCTACGACAAGCTGGTGCAGGTCCTCGGCGGAACCAACGACAACCAGTTCTTCACCATGATGATGCCCGGCTCGATGCTCAACCAGAGCGACTTCATGTACGACCCGACCGGCCCCAAGCCGGCGGCGGTCGCCGAGGCCGAGTCCCGGCTCGCCGACCAGATGTTCGACATCGTCAAGGTCGCCGGGGGAAGCAACGGTCAACGGGTGTCCTCCCAGTACCTGCAGGCGCTCAGCGTCCTCGTGCCGAGGTTCAACTCGACGATGCCGATCATGAAGAGCCGGCTGAGGGCGCTCCTGGCCACGCCGGCCCACCCGGACACCAAGGTCGACGGCAGGCCGTTCACCGGATCCCTCCAGGAGTGGTACTTCGCCCTCTACGAGTCGTGGCTGGCGAAGAAGGCCGCCTGGGACAAGCAGGTCGTCGACAACAGGCAGCGGTTGTCGAAGGAGAAGTTCCTGGAGTGGTACGAGGAGGTCGCCGAGGGGCAACTCGCCCTGATCGACGCCGCCGAGGGCCGACTCGTCTCGGTGTTCTCCCCGGCCGACATGGACGCGATCATCGGGGCACTCAACGCCGGCCCCGGCGGCGAACTCCAGGAGGCACGCGACCAGGTCCTCGACGCGCGGATACCGGCCCCCGGCGGGGGCTTCACCTACCCCGTCGAGCTGACCCCCAGCGACTGGTTCCTCGAACTGACCAGCGACCAGGACCCGGTCGACCTGCTCGACGAACCGCAGTTCGTCGCCCTGACCCTGGCCGGCCGGCGGCGCGCCCTGCTGACGACGATCAGCCAGGTCCAGGCGCAGCTCGGTCAGATGCCGACCGGGGGCACGCTCGCCGGTGCCGCGGCGGCCCTGAGCAAGGCGGAGGCCGCACACGTGGCGGCGCAGAACGACCTCGCGAACGTGTACGCCGAGAACACCGTCACCGCCGTCGAGATGTACCTGGCGGCCGAGAGTGGTGGCCTCACCGAACTCGACGGCGACAAGCTCAACGGGCTGGTCCACAAGGCCAGCACGGCCCTGGGCGAGAATCCGGTGCAGGACAAGGCGACCAAGCGGGGCAACGGCGGCGCCCTGAACTCCGAGGATCTCGGCAAGCTCCTCGATGGGCAGAAGAAGCTGGTGGCCGCCCAGTCGAACCTGCTCACCAGCGCCACGACGCTGGCCACCGCCGGCCGGGAACTGGCGGCGGACCAGGCCCGGTCCTTCGGTGACCTGCCGGCGGTCCTCGCCCGCCTCCAGTCCCAACTCGATGAACTGACCGCCCTGCAGTCCCAGTTCGCGCTCGTCGCCCAGCGGCAGCCCGCGAGCCGGAGCGCCGGAGCGCCGTCCGGGCAGACCGGTGCGACCGCCGCCCCCTCGCCCGCCGCCGACCGGTGGATGGACCTGCGGTTCTCGTTCAGCCACGACGACATGCGCTCGTCGTCGAGCCAGACGAGCAGTTCCGCCCAGGCGAGTGTGCAGGTCCACCCCTTCCTGTGGTCCGCGGGCGGCACCGCGTCGTCGTCGGGCTCGGACTACACCAGTAGCGCGCTGAGCGAGAACAGCCACGTCGAGGTGGGACTGAAGGCGTCCAAGGTGGAGATCTCCCGGGGCTGGTTCGACCCGGGGGTGTTCCGACTCTCCAAAGGCATGCACCGGCTGACCGACGCCCCGGTCTCGACGGGCCGCAACGACCTGGCCCAGCTCGCCGACCGGGCGAACGAGGCGATCCTGCCGTGCTTCCCGGTGGCGTTCGTGGTCGTCAAGGACGTCTCCATCCGCTTCGAGGCGGCCGAGGGGCAGATGTCGGCCGTCAAGTCGGTGATGGACAGCCGGGCCGCCGTGGGCGGCGGCAACCTCTGCTTCAGCGCGTCGGCGTCGGCCGCGGTCAAGAAGGAGTCCTCGTCGCTGAGCACCAGGACCGAGGGGAACACCGTGACGATCAACATGCCGGGCGCGCAGATCCTCGGCTGGTTCTGTGAATTCGTCCCGGAGGACCGCAGCACCACCATGTCCTCTCCGCAGGAGCCGGCGGGAAACGGCATGGACATCGTCCAGTTCGCCGAAGCGCTGCTGCAACTGGAGCAGGGCACCCCGTTGCCGGTGCCACCGGCAACGGTGCCGCACCACACGGGCGGACAGGCCACCGGACCGGCCCTGCGGCGACCCTGACCGAATGCCGGGTACGCCGTCCGGAGCCTTTTCCCGCCGACCGTCAGGCTTTCTTGACAGAAGCACTTCTCCGCCGGTCGAAACAGCGCGGACGCCGATACTTTTCGGCTTCCAGCAAGGCGTCCGTCATCGATGCCGGCACCTGTCGGATGCCGCGTGTCCGGAACAGAAAGAACTGCGACAATGCGACCACACACCCATCGTCGTCCGCACCCGTCCCGGCGGGGCAGGGGGGCCGTCCGCCGGACCGTCCTCGTGCTCGCCGTCACCGCTGCCGTGTTCCTCTCCGTCGGCGGGATCGTCGGCGTGGGCACCCGGTCCCACCTGCCCAGCTACCCGACCGCCGACGACACCACCGCGCACGGGACCGTCGCCCGACGGGTCGACGAGGTCATGGCACGGATGAGCCTGGCGGAGCGGGTCGGTCAGCTGTTCGTCCTCCAGGTGCACGGCGAGACCGCCACCACCACGAATCCCGCCGACGTCGCGGCCAACCAGGCCCTCTACGGCAGCGACGTGCGCAACGGCGCGGAGCTGCTGGCGAAGTTCCACCCGGGCGGCATCATCTACTTCACCAACACCAACAACATGAACAATCCGCAGCAGGTCGCCGAACTCTCCAACGGGCTGCAGCGTGCGGCGACGGCCGGCAGGGGCGGGGTGCCCGTGCAGCTCAGCACCGACCAGGAGGGCGGCTTCGTCAGCCGGGTCCCGCCACCGGCGGCGGTGACCCCGAGTGGCATGGCGGTCGGTGCGACGTTCGACAGCGACCTGGCGTACTCCACGGCGGCCTCGACCGCCCGTCAACTCCGGGCGATGGGCATCACCATGGACCACGCGCCGGTGGTAGATGTCATCACCAACCCCGACAACACCGCCGACGGCACGCGCGCGTTCAGCGACCGGGCCGACGTGGTCTCCTCGTTCGGGGCGGCGGCCGTCGCCGGTTACCAGGACAACCGGGTCGCCGCCACGGCCAAGCACTTTCCCGGCCTCGGTGCCGCCGAGGCGAACCCCGACACCGGCGTCGCCGTGGTCGACGAGAGCCGGGCGGAGATCATGCGTACCCATCTGGAGCCGTTCCGGGCGGCGATCACCGCCGGGGTCGAGTCGATCATGCCC
>NZ_JBMDWU010000457.1:0-15809 GCF_048594385.1 Micromonospora sp.
GGCGGCCGGGGCGAACGGGGTCGCCGCCGGTGCTCCCGCGTACGGGGCCGCGGCCGGCGCGCCGGCGAACGGCATGGCGCCCGCGCCGTACGACTCCGTCGGGTGCGGTGCGGCACCGGCGACCGGGCCGGTCGGCAGCACCGGGGCGGGCTCGCCGGGCGCGGCCCGCCGTGGCAGCGGGTCGATGGTCGGGTTCGCCACCGTGGGGCTGCCGGCCGAGAACGCGTTGAATCCGGAGTCGGCGGTCGCCGGGGTGGGGGCCGGGGCGAACGGCGGGGCGGAGACCGGCCCGCCGAACTGCACGGCGGGGGCGGTGTCCCGGGCGTCCACCGGCGGCTGCCAGGGGGCCGGGGCCGGCGGGGTGTTGCGCCACTGGTCGGTCAGGGTCGCCGACGCGCTGCGGGCCCCGTTGAGGGCCCCACCGATACCGGCGGGGGCGGGCGGCTGCTCGACCGCCAGCGGCTGACGGGGCCGGCTGATCGCCTGGTCCCGACCCCGGTGGGCGGGGAGCACCACGGTGGCGTTGGGCAGCGTCACCTGGGCGACGGTGCCGCCCTCGACGTTGCGGCGCAGCTCCACCCGGATGCTGTACCGGCTGGCGAGCCGGCTGACCACGGCGAGACCCATCAGCCGGAAGGCGGCCACGTCCACCGTCGGCGGGGCGGCGAGTCGGCGGTTGAGCGAGTCGAGCTGCTCGTCGGTGAGGCCGAGGCCACGGTCCTCGATCTGGATCAGCACGTAGTCGCGGATGCGCCGGCCGTCGGCGACCACGGTGGTGGTGGGCGGCGAGAACCGGGTGGCGTTGTCCAGCAGCTCGGCGACGAGGCGTACCACGTCGTTGACGGCGTGGGCGGCGACCGAGATGTCGGTGTCGACGGTGCCGAACTCGATCCGGTTGTACAGCTCCACCTCGGACTGGGCGGCGCGCAGGACGTCGACCAGCAGCGCGTCGTCGCGGCGCGGCACGGCCGAGTCGGCACCGGCCAGGACCAGCAGGTTCTCGTCGTTGCGGCGCATCCGGGTGGCGAGGTGGTCCAGCTCGAAGAGCTGGGCGAGCCGCTTCGGGTCCTCCTCGCCGCGCTCGATCGCGTCCAGTTCGCCGATCATCCGGTCGACCAGGGTCTGACTACGCCGGGCCAGGTTGAGGAACATCGCCGAGACGCTGGTCCGCAGCGCCGCCTGCTCGGCGGCGACCCGGACGGCCTCCCGGTGCACGACGTTGAACGCCAGGGCCACCTGGCCGACCTCGTCCCGGTTGGTCAACCGGATCGGGTCCCGCACCTGGCGGACGATCTCGTCGACCCCGCCGTCGCCGACGCTGCCCATGTTCTGCAGCCGCTTGACCGCGTCCGGCAGGTCGTGGTTGGCCACCGACAGCGCGCCCTCCCGCAGCCGGCGCAGCGAGTGGTTGAGCGAGCGGGCCAGCACCACCGCGAGGGTGATCGCCACGATGAGGGTGAGCAGCACCAGCACCGACTCGATGACGGCCTGCTGGATGACGTCGCTGCGGGCCTGCTCGGAGCGGGTGAGCAGGGTGTCCTGGAGCTGGATCTCGGTCCACCGCATCAGGTCGTTGACCGCGCCGATCGCGGCGCTGGCGTCACCGGCGCTGACCGGGCTGCGCTGACCGACCGAGCGGGTGATGTCGGCGGCCACCCGGTCGGCGAGGCCGACGGCGTCACCGGAGACCGCGCTGTTGACGAGTGCGCGCTGGGTGGGGTCGGCGGCGAGGGCGAAGCCGAGCAGCGCCTCCTGCTGGCTGGTCAGGGTCGCCACGAAGGAGGAGAACTGCTCCTCGTCGAGGCGTCCGCCGACCAGCGCGGTGTAGGCGACCGCCTCCTCCTCGGCGACGGCCGACTTGGCCCGGCTGAACGCGGCCACCGCGCGGCGGGCGTCCGCGAGGCTCTCCTGGCCGGGCAACTGGGCCAGGGTGTCGCCGTACGAGACCAGGTCGGTGAGGATCACGCCGTACCGCAGGGTGGCCTCGGCGACCGGCATCTGCCGGCGGTCGAGCACCTCCTGCCGGGTGGCGTCGAGCGTGCGCAGGTGGTCGTCGATCACCTTGAGCCGGTCCCGTACGGCGGACGGGACCTCGCCGAGGTCGGCCCGCTCGGCCCGGTACTCGTTGATCCGCTCGCCGGTGGCCCGCACCCGCAGGTTGTAGTCGTCCGGGCGCAGCTGCGGGTTCGCCAGGTAGGCGGCGGCCGCCATCCGTTCCTTGTGCAGATCCTGCGTCAGCGCGGAGACGTCGATGGACAGTGCGGTCAGCGACCGGATCTGGGTCGCGTCGACAGCACCCTCGGTAGTGGAAACAAGTCGGATTGTTGCCAACGCGATGACCGCGGCGACCGGTACGACCAGAATGAGGGCGAGCTTGGAACGAATCCGCGCATCCCGCAACCGGGGCAGTCGGCGTTCCCGTTCGGGTCGGGCGTTTTCGCCTGGCTCGGGCAGGGTCGTCGGTCCGGTGCTCACGACATCGCCTCCGTCGTATCTTCCATACGCCTGACCCGCCGACCCGCGCCTGGTGCGACGGACAGCGCCACGCGCGGCACGGCCGCGATTTCATCAGAGAAGATCCTGTTTGGGAAGCCGCGTTCGGACAGGAATCGGGCGACCAGTGGTCTGGTCACCATTTTCCCTGCTGAGCAGGCCGCCCCTGAACAGGGCATGTCACTCCAGAGTGTTCGTTCGCCTCTGATGAGTGAGCATGGGTAAATATCTGATGTCCCCACAATGTGAGATTCGCGTCCCGAAACCGCCGTCAGCATCGCGCTTGACCGCACGCCCCCGCATTGGCAAGGTTTTGCAGGCTTTCGCGCACACCGTACGGCACACAATCCCGTTTCTCCACTGAGGACGGACTAGCGGCGGTGACCGGGCTCCGCCCGCGCCGCACCTGGAGGACTGAGTTGAGCCCCATCCGCTCCGCGACCATCGTGGCGCTCGCATCGGCCGTGCTGGCCGCCACGCTCACCGGCTGCTCGTTCGGCGCGGCAGAGAAGGACAGCAGCCCGATCACCATCGCCGCCGATCTCGAACTCTCCGGTGTCGCCGCACCGGTCGGCAAGGCGTACCAGCGCGCCCTGGAACTGAAGGTCGAGCAGTTGAACTCGTCCGGCGCCCTGGGCGACCGGAAGATCAGGCTCGTGGTCAAGGACAACCGCTCCGACGCCGCCGAGTCGCTGCGCAACATCGGCGACTTCAGCAACGACGCCACGGTCAACGCCATCATCATGGGCGGTTGCAACCAGTGCGCCGTCGACGCCGTGCGCACCATCAACGAGCGGAAGATCCCGACCATCGCGCTCGCCCCGTCCGGTGCGGTCGCCAACCCGGTCCCCGACCGCCGGTACGTGTTCAAGCTCGCGCCGAACGCGGCCGACAGCGCCGCCGCGCTCACCGCCGAGCTGCGGCGGCGCGGGATCACCGAGGTCGGCGTCCTGCACAGCGACGACGACTACGGGCGGGAGGGCCTGACCGCGCTGGACGCCGAGTTCGGCAAGACCACCATCAAGCGGGTACGCGCCGAGGCCGTCCGCACCACCGACACCGAACTGGCCGCGCCGGTGCGCCGGCTGACCAACCGCGACCCCGCCGCCCTGATCATCTGGACCCCGCCGGAGCAGGCCACCCTCGCCGCCACCGCCGCCGACCAGTCCGGCTACGGCGGATCGCTCTTCTTCGACGCCGCCGCGGCTGGCGACCTCTTCCTGGGCGGTTCCGGCCAGGCCACCGAACGGGCCACGTTGATCTTCACGCAGACCATGGTGATCGACGACGTCATCGCCACCACCCCGGCCAAGGCCGCCCGTCGACAGTGGTTCCAGGACTACACCGCCCGGTTCGGCGGCTACAACGGACTGTCGTCGTTCGCCGCCGACGCCGTGCAGCTCATCGCCGACTCGGCGCTGCGCTCCGGCGGTTCCGACGGCAGGGTCGACCGCGACGGACTGCGCGACGTGCTGGAGACGTCCCAGCTCGACGGCCTGTCCGGGCCGATCCGGATGACTCCGGACAACCACTCCGGCCTGATGCCGCAGGCGCTGACCACGCTCGTCGCGCGCGGCGGCCGGTGGCGGCTGGCGGGCTGATCGCCCAGGACTGACGGACCGATCCCGTGCTGACGGGCCGACCCCGGGTGGGGTCGGCCCGTCAGTGGCGTCGGGGTGTCGCCCCGGGACGGGTCAGCGGGCCGAGGTGGTGGCCCGCACCCAGGGCAGGGCCAGCCGCTCCACCAGCGACAACGCCGAGTAGAGCAGGATGCTCATGGCGGCGATCAGCACGATCGCCGCCCACGCGGTCGCCGTGTCGCCGACGCCGTTGTACTGGAGGATCTGGTAGCCCAGCCCCGGCTTGTCGGAGTAGAACTCCCCGATCACCGCGCCGATCGCGGCCAGCGGCATCGCCACCTTCAGCCCGACGAAGATCTGCGGCAGCGCGGCCGGGAACCGTACCTTGCGGAACGACTGCCACCAGGAGGCGTTCAGCGACCGGGCCAGCTCGGCCAGGTCGGCCGGGGTGGTGGTCAGCCCGGTGGCGGTGGAGAGCACGATCGGGAAGAAGCAGAGCAGGAACACCATGGTCAGGATCGGCTTGGTCCCCCAGCCGACCGAGACCACCAGCAGCGGCCCCAGCGCGATCTTCGGGACCGCGTTGATCGCCACCAGCAGCGGGGCGAACATCCGCTCGGCCCGCCGGGAGGCGGCCAGCGCCATCCCGATCAGCACCCCGGCGACCGCCGACAGCAGGAAGCCGAGCACCGTCATCAGCGTGGTCGTGCCCAGCGCCGGGAAGAGCACGTCAGCCGAGGAGGTCAGTGACGTCCCGACCGCCTGCGGCGGCGGCAGGGACGCCGGGTGCACCAGGTGCAGCCCGGAGGTGACCGCCCACCAGACGGCCACTGTGACCACCAGACCGAGCAGCGGCAGACCGACCGTCGCGGGGCGTATCCGGGACCAGGGTGACCGGCCGGGCGTCGGGGGCACGGTCGGCACGGCGCTCGGCGGTCCGGCCGACCCGGGTACGGGACGGGTCCGGATCGACTCCGTCACAGGGTCCTCCTCTCCTGCCGGCACCAGGGCCGGCACACGACGGGGGTGCGCCCCCCGGTCGTCCCGCTGGGTCGCACCCCCGTGGCACCGTCGGTGTCGGTCAGGCCTTCGGCACGAGGTCGAAGTTGATGATCTGGTCCGGCGTGATGTTCGACTTGAGCGCGCCGGCGCCCTGGAGGATGGCGATGCTCTTGGCCACCCGGTCGCTGTCCAGGGTGCCGATGGCGGTGCCGGAGTTGCTGGAGCGGACGTAACCGGCCATCAGCTGCAGCTCGGCGGCGGCGGCGGCCGGGTTGGTGGCGGCCACGTTCTTCTTCAGGATGTCGGCCGCCTCCTGCGGGTTGGCCAGGGCGTACTCCAGGCCCTTGAGCAGCGCGGCGGTGAACTTCTTCACCTTCTCCGGGTTCTCCTTGGCCATCTTGCTGGAGGTGATCAGCGCGTTGCCGTAGAGGTCCTGCATCACGTTGCTGTACGGCAGCACGACGGGCTTCTTCTTGGTGACCGCCTCGACGGTCGGCTGGCCGACGACGAACTGGCCGATGCCGTCCACCTGGCCGGAGGCCAGCGTGCCCATCAGGTTCTGCGCCTGGTCGTTGACCCAGGTGACCTTGGTGTAGTCCACCCCGGCCATCCGGGCGTAGGTCGGGAAGAGGTTGCGCACGACGGAGCCGGGGGTGTCCGCGAGCTTCTTGCCCTCCAGGTCCTTGGGCGTGGCGATGTTCTTGCCCTCGACCGAGACGATGGCGGCCATGGTGCGCTGCTGGATCGCGGCCACCGCCACGAAGTCCTTGGCCTGCCCGTTGCCGACCTGGAGCAGGCCACCGGTCAGGTCGATCGGACCGAAGTCGGCCTGGCCACCGACGATGGTCTGGATCACCGCGCCGGTGCCCTGACCGGGCTTGATCTCCACGTCGAAGCCGGCCTCCTTGAAGAAGCCCTTGTCCTTCGCCACCCAGGCGTAGGAGTCACGGCCGAAGTTGCCGAACGAGGTGAGGTAGGTCACCTTCTCCAGCGACGAGCCGTCGCCGGTCTTTGCATCCGCCGAGTCGGACCCGCCACTGCAGGCGGAGACCAGGGCGAGGGCGGTGGCCAGGGTGGCCGCGGCGACCGTGCGGGTCAGCCTTGTCATCTGTGCACCATGTCCTTTCCGACCGGGCGGTGTACCCGGAGGGGGTTGTCGGTCGGCGGCACGGCGTGAGGGGGCACCGAGCCGCCGTCGTGAAGGGACTCTTCGCTGGCACAGAGTACGAGACACTTACCGTCACCACACCAGGCGGATCGGGTTGCGGAACGGAAACAACTGCGTTCCACCCCGGACAGTGAGCGGCCAGCACGCTGGGGATATCCTTGTCGGATTCCTGACCGCCGAATCAGGGGAGACCGACGGCGATGATCCGACTGTCCGATGTGTCGCGTACGTTCGACGGCCGTTCCGGGCGGGTCGAGGCGTTGCGCGGGATCGACCTCGACGTGGCCGAGGGCAAGTTCGTCGCCGTGCTCGGCCGCTCCGGCTGCGGCAAGTCCACCCTGCTCCGGATGATCGCCGGGCTGCTGCCGGTCAGCGGCGGCGAGATCACCGTAGCCGGTAGCCGGATCACCCGGCCCCGCCGGGACGTGGCGATGCTCTTCCAGAAGCCGGCCCTGCTCCCCTGGCGCACCGTGCTCGACAACGTGCTGCTGCCGGCCGAGATCTTCGGCTGGAGCCGCGCCAAACACCGCGACCGCGCCCGCCAGCTGCTGGAACTCTCCGGCCTGGCCGGCTTCGAGAAGCGCCTGCCGCACGAACTCTCCGGCGGCATGCAGCAGCGGGTCTCGCTGTGCCGGTCGCTGATCGGCGAGCCCCGGGTGATGCTGATGGACGAACCCTTCTCCGCCCTGGACGCGCTCACCCGGGAGGAACTCTCCGGGGAGCTGCAACGGGTGCACATGGAGACCGGCGCGACAGTCGTCTTCGTCACCCACTCCATCGACGAGGCGGTGCTGCTGGCCGACCGGGTGGTCGTGCTCAGCCCCCGCCCCGGCCGGATCCGCAAGATCGTCGACGTGGACATCCCCCGGCCCCGTACCCTCGGCCGCAACGCGCACCTGGCCGACGTCGCCCGGGTCAGCGCCGACCTGCACGAACTGCTGATGGAACGGGACCTGCCGGCGACAGCCGGGGTGGAGGGACGATGACCGTGCGGGTGGCCGTCTTCACCGAACCCCACCGGGGTGCCAGCTACGACGACCAGCTCCGGTTCGCCCAGCTCTGCGAGGCCGGCGGCTTCGACGGGTTCCTCCGGGCCGACCACTACCGGGCGATGGGCGACGAACCCGGGCTGCCCGGCCCCACCGACGCCTGGCTGACCCTGGCCGCGCTCGCCCGCGAAACCTCCCGCATCCGGCTCGGCACCCTGGTCACCTCGGCCACCTTCCGGCTGCCCGGCCCGCTGGCCGTGATGGTCGCCCAGGTCGACCAGATGAGCGGCGGACGGGTCGAGCTGGGCATCGGCGCCGGCTGGTACGAGCGGGAACACACCGCGTACGGCATCCCCTTCCCCGGCGTCGGCGAACGCTTCGACCGGCTCGCCGAGCAGTTGGAGATCCTCACCGGGCTGTGGCGCACCCCGGTCGGCGAGACGTACAGCTGGGCCGGTGAGCACTACCGGCTCGTCGACGCCCCGGCCCTGCCCAAACCGGTCCAGCAGCCCGGCCCGCCGATCATCGTCGGCGGCCGGGGACCGAAGCGCACCCCCGACCTCGCCGCCCGGTACGCCGACGAGTTCAACATGCCGTTCAAGTCGGTCGAGGAGACCGCCGAGGCGTACGACCGGGTACGGGAAGCCTGCGACCGGGCCGGCCGGGCCGAGTCGGGGCGGGCCCCGCTGGTGCTCTCCGCCGGAATCGTGGTGGCGATCGGGCGTACCGACGCCGAGGCCCACCGCCGGGCCGCGCCGCTGCACGTCAAGAGCGCCCTGCCGCCGGAGGACCCGGTGGTCGGCTCCCCCGCCCAACTGGTCGACCGGATCGGCGAGTTCGCCGCGATCGGCGCCACCCGGGTGCACCTGCGGCTGATCGACCTCGACGACCTCGACCACCTGGAGCTCATCGCCGCCGAGGTGCTCCCCCAACTGGACGGAACCCGATGACCGACGTGACGCACGACCTCGAACTCGGCCCGGTCGGCCAGGAGATCGTCTTCGAGAACGACCGGGTGCGGGTCTGGCACATCCGGCTGGCCCCGGGCGAGCGGCAGCCGCTGCACCGGCACGACCACCCGTACCTGGTGGTGGCGATCGAGGGCGCCAAGAACGTGGTGCAGACGATCGACGGCACCCGGATCGACGCCGACGAACCCACCGGCGGGGTGGTCTACCGTGACCCGGGCGCCGTCCACATGCTCACCAACGTCGGGGACACGACCTACCTGGCCCGCCTGGTCGAGTTGAAGGAGTCGCTGGTAGAGCTTGGGTAACAGGTCGTCCCGGCCGCGCCGCGCCGCAGTGGCGATCGGGGGCACCGGGCCGTAACGTGCGCCACATGGCCTTTCGGACTTGGGGCAAACTGCTGCTCACCGCACTCGGGGTGAGCATGTTGGCCGGGGCCGGCCAACTCGGCATCGCGTACGGCTTCGGCATCGTCCGACTCACCGGCGACTTCACCGACGTCAACCGCTGGCCGGCCCAGCTCGCCTGGGTCGGCTGGTTCGCGGTGACCGCCGCCGTGGTCGGCGCGGTCCTCACCGGCCGGCTCGCCCGGCGCGAGGGACTGCCGGAGGGCACCCCCGTCCAGCTCGCCATCTCCGGTGTCGCCGCGCTCGGCGCGCTGGTCGTCGCCCCGCTCTGCATGCAGCCCGCGCGGGCCGCCGACCTGAACGCCGTCGACCCGGTCTGGGCGGTCGGCATCTGCGCGGTCGCCGGGGCGGTGGTCGGCGCGGGCGCCGCCTCGGCCGTCCTGCTGCGCCCCCCGCTGGGCTGGAACGTCGCCCTGCTGGGCGGGACGATCTGGCTGGTCGCGCTCCTGTCGGTCGCACCGGCGGTGCTGTCCAGCGAGCCGCTGCGCACCGTACGCCTGGGGGTGCTGGAACCCTCCTGGCTCGGGGCGGACCAGGCACAGCGGCTGGCGATGCTGCTGCTGCCCGTGATCGCGCTGGTGGCCGGCGCGGTGACCGGTGGGCTGGCCCGGCGGCGGGGGCACCCCCCGCTGACCGGCGGGGCGACCGGGGTCGCCGGGCCGGTGCTGCTCGCCTTCGCCTACCTGACCGCCGGGCCGGGTGACCAGGTGGACCGGTACCAGCTCGCCCCGTACTACGGCGCGGTGATCGCGGTCGTCGCCGGCGCGCTCGGCTCGGTCGCCGCCACCCTGCTGCGCTGGCCGCTGCTGCCCGCCCGCTCCGCCCGCCGTGACGGCGAGGCGGCGATCGAGCCGACCGACATCCTCGCCCCGCTGCCGGCCGTGTCCGACCCGGCCCGCACCGCCGCTGCCGGCTCCGGCCCGGACCGGACCGGCCTGACCGGCTCCGATCCCACCGGCTCCGAGCTGGCCGGCACCGGCGCGGACGAGCCGGTCACCGTGGACCTGAGCGCCGCCACCCGCGCCCTCCACCCCGACCGGCCGGACGCCGCCCGCTCCCGCGCCGCCGACCGGCCCGCTGCCGCCTCCTCCACGATGGCCTCCGGGTCCTCGGCCGACATCGCGTCGGGGGCCGGCGGGGTGCCGGCGGTACCGGGCACCGGCCCGGGGTGGCCGTCGCCTGACGCGCCGGGCACCGGCCGCCACCCGGCCCACTGGGACTGGCCGGACCCCGCCGCCACGGTCGCCGACCGGCACGCCTCCCGCACCACCCCACCCCCGACCAGGCCCGAACCGAGCCGGACCGGCGCGGCCCCGGCCGCTCCGGCCCCAACCGGCCTGACCCCGACCGGGGCGAGCACGACCGGGGCGGCCTGGAGCGGCTCGCCCCCGATCGAGCCGGCTCCGAGCCCGAACCGGCCGGCCCCCACCGGGCCGGCCCCGACCGGGCCGGACCCGGCGGCAGCCACCCCGGACGGGCCGGCCGGGGACGCACCGGGTGCGACGTCGTCCGCGGGGGCGGGAGCTGGTCGGGCCGGGTCGCCGCGAAGCCGCTCAGGCCAGCGGAAGGCGGCAGCCGCCGAAGAGGCGGGCAGCGAGGTCGGCTCAGTGCGGCCGGCAGCAGGTGCCGGGCCGGCCACCGGGGAGGAGTCCGTGGCCACGCCCAAGCCCCGGGCGAAGCGGGCCAGCCGCGCCCGGTCCACCGCGACCGGAGCTGCGGCCGTCCCCACCGGAGGCCCCGAACCCTCGCCCGCCGCAGAGACAGGCGGTACCGGGGAGGACCGACCGGCCGGCTCCGGCCCGACCGGCAGCCCGACACCGGATGGCGTCGACGCCGCCCCGGTCGGCACGACGGCACCGGAAACCACCAGCCGGGGCGGCACCGCTGCGGCCACGCCGATCACCGAGGACGTGCCGCCGGTGGCCGGCGTACGGCACGTCGCGCCGGGCGTCGTCGAGGCCACCCCCCGCCCCCGCCACCACCTGCCGGATCTCGGCGGTACGGGTGGCCCGGCCGGTGCCCACCGGCCCGCACCGGCCCGGGCCGCCCTGCCGTTTCCCGAACCGGGTGCCACCGAGCAGACGGACGCCCCGAAGCCGGTCAGTCTCCGCTGGGAGCCGGAGGAGTCCAGCGGCACCGCGCCGGTGGACGGTCCGCCTGCCGACCCTGACCAGTCCGGGCCCGCTCCGGAGGACGGCAACGCGCCCGGCGACGGCAACGCGCTGGAGCAGACCGGGAAGGCCAGGGGCCGACGGGGACTGTTCCGGCGTAACCGCTCCCCGCAGGACGCCCCAACGGACGAAGCCGACCCGAAGTCGGCGACGCCGGACGACGAGTACGTCGACTGGGTCACCGGCCTGGGCAAGCCCCTGGCCGACAACGAACCGGACCGGGACAGCGGCCGACGATCCCTGCGCACCAGCGGCCGCCACCACCACCGCGACTAACCCCCCAACCTCCACTCCCCCACCCACCCCGCCCCACTCCCCCCGTCTGCACCCGGTGATCAAGAGCTTTGCGTCACCCCACCCGGCAAGACCTGACGCAAACCTCTTGATCACCGAACAACAACCAGGACGAAACGGGCGGACAGCCGGTGGGGTGTGGTGATCACGAGCTGGGCGTCAACCGTCGCGCGGAAACTGACGCGAAGCTCTGGAACACCGGGGCAGAGCCGGTCAGGCGAGGGGGAGGTAGACGCGGTTGCCGGTGGAGCGGAACTCCGCCGACTTGGTCTGCATGCCCTGGGCGGCGTACTCCTTCAGCTCCTGGGTGATCTTCATGGAGCAGAACTTCGGGCCGCACATGGAGCAGAAGTGGGCGGTCTTCGCCGGCTCCGCCGGCAGGGTCGCGTCGTGGTAGGAACGGGCGGTCTCCGGGTCCAGCGACAGGTTGAACTGGTCCTCCCAGCGGAACTCGAACCGCGCCTTGGACAGCGCGTCGTCCCAGGCCTGCGCGCCGGGGTGCCCCTTGGCCAGGTCGGCCGCGTGCGCCGCGATCTTGTACGCGATCACGCCCGCCTTCACGTCGTCCCGGTCGGGCAGTCCGAGGTGCTCCTTCGGGGTGACGTAACACAGCATCGCGGTGCCGTACATGCCGATCATCGCGGCCCCGATCGCCGAGGTGATGTGGTCGTACGCGGGGGCGATGTCGGTGGTCAGCGGGCCGAGGGTGTAGAACGGGGCCTCGTGGCACCACTCCTGCTGGAGGTCCACGTTCTCCTTGATCTTGTGCATCGGCACGTGACCGGGGCCCTCGATCATCACCTGCACGTCGTACTCCCAGGCGATCCGGGTCAGCTCGCCCAGGGTGCGCAGCTCGGCGAACTGGGCCTCGTCGTTGGCGTCGGCGATCGAGCCGGGGCGCAGGCCGTCGCCGAGGGAGAACGTCACGTCGTAGCGGGCGAGGATCGCGCACAGCTCCCGGAAGTTGGTGTAGAGGAAGTTCTCCTCGTTGTGCGCCAGGCACCAGGCCGCCATGATCGAACCGCCCCGGGAGACGATCCCGGTGACCCGGTCGACGGCCAGCGGCACGTACGGCAGCAGCACCCCCGCGTGCACCGTCATGTAGTCGACGCCCTGCTCGGCCTGCTCGATGACGGTCTCCCGGAACACCTCCCAGCTCAGCTTGACCGGGTCGCCACCGACCTTCTCCAGCGCCTGGTAGATCGGCACGGTGCCGATCGGCACCGGCGAGTTGCGGACGATCGCCTCCCGGGTCTCGTGGATCCGCTTGCCCGTCGACAGGTCCATCACGGTGTCCGCGCCCCACCGGGTGGCCCAGGTCAGCTTCTCCACCTCCTCGGCGACCGACGAGGTCACCGCCGAGGTGCCGATGTTGGCGTTGACCTTCACCAGGAACGCCTTGCCGATGATCGCCGGCTCGCACTCGGGGTGGTTGACGTTGAGCGGCAGCACCGCCCGGCCGGCGGCGATCTCGTCGCGCACCAGCTCCGGCGGCAGCCCCTCCCGGATCGCCACGAACTCCATCTCCGGGGTGACCACCCCGGCGCGGGCGTACCAGAGCTGGGTGGGTCGCCTGGCGTCGACGCCGGCCAGCGGGGTGCCCGCGCCCCGGGTCGGCGCGACGTCACCCCGCTCGGCGATCCACGGTCCGCGTAGCGGCGGCAGCCCCACCTCCGGGTCCGAGCCGGGGCCCGAGGTGTCGTAGAGGCGCAGCGGCGGGTTGTCCCCAGCCAGCTCCACCTCGGCGAACGGCACCCGGACGTCCGGCCGGGACCCCTCGACGTAGACCTTGCGACGTGCCTGCATGACAGCCTCCCTGATGGTCATCGGGACCAGCCGAAGTGGTCCAGCGGGCCGCGTCCCGCGCCCAGTTCCCAACCCCGCGCGCCGGTCAGCGCGCGGGTGACGTACTCCTTGGCGGTGGCGACCGCGACCGGCACCGGGTCGCCGGCGGCCAGCCGGACGGCGATCGCCGCCGAGAACGAACAGCCGGTGCCGTGGCTGTGCCGGGTGTCCACCCGGGGTGCGCGCAGCAGGGTGGTCGTCGCACCGCCGGCCAGCACGTCGACCGACTCGCCCGCCGCGTCGACGTCGCCGCCGGTGACCACCACGTACTCCGGGCCGCCGGCCGCCAGGGCCTGCGCCGCGGCGACCATCTCCTCGACCGTGGTCACCGGGCGTCCGGTGAGGGCGGCGGCCTCCGCGCAGTTCGGCGTCGCCACCCGGGCGTACGGCAGCAGCCGCTCGACCGCCGCCACCACACCGAGCCGGTGTCCGCTGGTGGCGACGAGCACCGGGTCGACGACGAGGTGCGGCAGCCGGCCCGCCTTCGCCGCCTCGGCCACCGCGTCGGCGACCGCCGGGGTGCCGAGCATCCCGGTCTTCACCGCCCGGACCGCGAAGTCGCCGAGCACGCTGTCGAGCTGCTCGGTGACGGTGCGCGGCGGCAGCGGCAGCACGGCGTCCACGCCCCGGGTGTTCTGCGCGGTGACGGCGGTCAGCACGCTGGTCCCGTACGCGCCGAGGGCGGCGAACACCTTCAGGTCGGCCTGGATGCCGGCGCCGCCGCCGGAGTCGGAGCCGGCGATGGTGAGCACGGTCGTCGGTGTCATGTCGTCTCCTCGGGCCACGCGTCGGTGATCGGGGTGCGGGTGGCGAAGACACTGGTGAGGGTCGCCGCGACCGCGGTCGGGTCGGTGGCCCGCATGACCGCCCCGAGGACCGCCACCCCGACCGCGCCCGCGTCGACACAGGGCGTCACCTGCTCCGGTGTCTCGATCCCGCCCAGGGCGAGCACGGGCACCGGGCTGCGCCGGATCAGGTCGCGCAGCTTGTCCGGCCGCAGTGGTGGGCCGTAACCGGGTTTGCTGCGGGTGGGCCAGACCGGGGAGAGCGTCACGTAGTCCTCGGTGCCGAGTCGGGCCAGCTCCGCCGCGTCGTGGCAGGACCGGCCGACCAGCCCGACGGCCGGCGGCGGGTACGGTCCGGCGGCGGGCAGGTGGACGGCGTCCCCGTCCAGCGGGTCGGGGCCGGCCACGATCAGGGTGCCGCCGGCCTGTGCCAGGACGGCCCGCAGATCGACGGCGAGGGCGGCCCGCTCGGCGCGGGGCAGGTCCTTCTCCCGCAGCACCACCCACCGCACGCCACCGCGCACCGCCCCCGCGACCACGTCGACGAGGTCGCCGCACGCCACCAGCCGGTCGGTCAGCAGCACCACCCCGCGCGGGGTGGCGGGGCGGGTCACAGGTCGGGTCTTCCGTCGTCGGGGGTGGAGGCGAGGGCGTGGAAGCGACGGGGGATCCGCCCGGCGGTGTACGCGAGCCGCCCGGCCCGGACGCCGTACCGCATGGCGGTGGCCATCGCCGTCGGGTCGGCGGCCCGGGTGACGGCGCTGGCCAGCAGCACCCCGTCGCAGCCCAGTTCCATGGCGAGCGCCGCGTCTGAGGCGGTGCCGATCCCGGCGTCGAGGATCACCGGCACGTCGACGCTCTGCCGGATCAGCCGGATGTGGTGCGGGTTGGTGATGCCCAGTCCGGAACCGATCGGCGCACCGGCCGGCATCACCGCCGCGCAGCCGACGTCGGCCAGCCGGCGGGCCAGCACCGGGTCGTCGGAGGTGTACGGCAGCACGACGAACCCGTCGGCGACGAGTTCCTCGGCGGCCCGCAGCAGCTCCACCCCGTCGGGGAGCAGGGTGCGTTCGTCGCCGATCACCTCCAGTTTGACCCAGTCGGTGTCGAACGCCTCCCGGGCCAGCCGGGCCACCTTGACCGCCTCGGCGGCGGTGTAGCAGCCGGCGGTGTTGGGCAGCAGCCGCACCGCGCACCGGTCGAGCAGGTCGAGCAGGCCACCGGCGGTGCCGGGGGCGGTGTCGACCCGGCGCAGGGCGAGGGTGACCAGTTCGGTGCCGGCGGCCCGGATCGCCTGTTCCAGCACGTGCAGGTTGGCCGCGCCGCCGGTGCCGAGGATGAGCCGGGAGGTGAAGGTCTGTCCGGCGATGGTGAGGGGCATCCGGGTCACCCGCCCTGGGCGGCGCTGAGCACCTCGACCCGGTCGCCGTCGCGCAGCACGGTCGCCGGCCAGCCGCCCCGGGGGACCACCTCGCCGTTGACCGCGACGGCGAGGCCGCGCCGCTGCCCGGTGACCGTGGCGACCAGGTCCGCGACGGTCGTGCCGCCGGTCAGCTCGCGTCCGACGCCGTTGACGATCAGGCGCACGTCTTCCTCCTCAGTGGAACCGGTCGGCGGTGAAGGGGGTGAGCAGGGGGTCCGGCTGACCGGTGACGATCAGGTCGGTGATCAGGTCGGCGGTGACCGGGGTGAGCACGATGCCGTGCCGGTGGTGGCCGGTGGCGGCGAGTACGCCGGGCCGGCCGGGCAGCGGGCCGAGGATCGGCGCGTTGTCCGGGGTGCCGGGGCGCAGCCCGGCGGTCGCCTCGGTCAGCGCGTACTCGGCGAGTTCGGGGACGAGGTCGACGGCGGCGCGGAGCAGCCGCAGCACCGCCCCGGTGGTCACCTCGGTGTCGGTGCGTTCCTCGACGGTCGCCCCGAGCACCACCTCGCCGTCGTCGCGGGGGACGAGGTAGACCGACTCGCCGTCGGCGTACCCCCGGATGACGTGCCGGAAGCCGGGCGGGCGGTGGTCGGGCGCGCGCAGCCGCAGCACCTGGCCCTTGACCGGGCGGACCGGCAGCCCGGTCAGCGCGGCGGCGCCGCAGCCGGCGGCGACCACGACGAC
>NZ_JBMDWU010000458.1:0-14276 GCF_048594385.1 Micromonospora sp.
GGGCAGGGTCCGCCCGGTGGACGGGGAGATCGCCCCGGTGGTGACCTTGGGGACGATGTAGCCGTTGCGGTGCAGCCCGGTGAACAGCTCCTGCACCACCGCGTAGTGGTTGCGGGTGGTGGTGCGGGTGAACAGGTCGTAGGACAGGCCCAGCGCCAGCAGGTCCTCGGCGATCACCCGGTTGTACCGGTCGGCCAGCTCGCGCGGGGTGACCCCCTCGGCGTCGGCCTGCACCTGGATCGGGGTGCCGTGCTCGTCGGTGCCGGAGACCATGAGCACGTCGTGACCGGCCATCCGCATGTACCGGGCGAAGACGTCGGAGGGTACGCCGAAGCCGGACACGTGGCCGATGTGGCGCGGACCGTTGGCGTAGGGCCAGGCGACCGCGGCGAGAACGTGACTCATGACCAGCAAGCCTAGTGACCCGGGTCGGCGGCCGGCGAACCAATAGGGTCACCGCGCCACGCCGACGTCGAATCGCCGTCGCCGGGAATTGCCCACCGACACGCGGAGTCAGCTCACGGACACCGACCGCCACCCGGTGTCCAATGGCTGACGTGACGGGCAGACGATCGGGGCACGACGAGTCGACGGCCGGCACCCGGCGACCACGCCCCGGCCCCGGGGACGCTCCGCCGGCACGCGGCTCGGCCGTCGCGCCGCAGCCACGCCCCGGCCCCGGCCCGGACGACGCGGCCGTGGAGGTCGAGCCGACCACGGGCGCGCCGGTCGACGCGGTGCCCCGGCGGGTGCCGGTCCGCCAGCCACGGGCCCTCCGGCGGGCCGGGGAGAAGCCGGACGACGACGGGTTCTTCTGGGCACCGATCGAACAGGTGCACTGGGACGGCACCCCGCTGCGCAAGGAACCGAAGCAGCGGCTGCGGACCCCGCGCCGACGTCGCCCCGCCCGTACCCCCGCTCCGCCGGACCCGATCCGGGGGCTCGCCGTGCTGCTGGCGTTGAGCCTGGTCGCGGCGTTCTTCGCCTGGGTGAGCGCGGGGCCGCTCTGGCTGGCCGTCGGGCACTCCACGGCCGGGACGGCGGTGGTCACCGACTGCTCGGGCGGTGGGCTGACCCAGCGCTGCCGGGGCATCTTCACCGCCGAAGCCGACCGGTTCCGCACCCACGGGGTACGGGTCAGCGGGGTGCCGGCCGAACGCACCGCCGCCGGCTCGACCCTGCCGGCGCGGGTGACCGGACCGGACGCGGACACCGCGTACGCCGACACCGGGGTGGGCCGGCACCTGCGCTGGCTGCTCGGCCTGCTGGCGGTGGCCGGCTGCGCGGCGGGGATCGTCAGGTGGACCGGGGCGACCCTGCTGGCCGACCCCCGGCAGCGCCGCTGGGCGACCGGCGGCGGCTACGCCGGACCGGTGCTGATCACCCTGGGTTTCCTGGTCGCCGCCTGGTGAGCGCCGGCCCTGCCTACCGGTGCACGACGGCGTAGACGTCCCGGCGGCGCAGCCCGTACCCGGTGGCGACGTCGCTGATCGCGTCCCGGCGGGACATCCCGGTGGCCTCCCGCTCGGCCACCTGGGCCCGCAGGGTGTCGTCGTCGGGGCGTTCGGCGGGGGCCTGCGGCGCTCCGGCGACGACGAGGGTGATCTCGCCGCGCGGTTCCTCCCGCGCGGCCCAGTCGGCCAACTCGCCGAGCGGCCGGCGGACGACCTCCTCGTAGGTCTTGGTCAGTTCCCGGCACAGCGCGGCCGGCCGGTCCGCGCCGAACGCGGCGGCCAGGTCGGTCAGCGCGGCGGCGATCCGGTGCGGGGCCTCGAAGAACACGAGGGTGCGGGGTTCGGTGGCGAGGGCACGCAGCCGGGCCCGCCGCCCGCCGGGCGAGCGGGGCAGGAAACCCTCGAAGCAGAACCGGTCGCAGGGCAGCCCGGACAGGGCCAGGGCGGTGGTGACGGCGCTCGGGCCGGGGGCCGAGGTGACCGGCACCCCGGCGTCGAGGGCGGCGGTGACCAGCCGGTAGCCGGGGTCGGAGACGCTGGGCATGCCGCCGTCGGTGACCAGCGCGACCAGGTAACCCTCCCGGAGCACGTCGACCAGTTCCGGGGTACGCCGTTCCTCGTTGCCCTCGAAGTAGGAGACGATCCGCCCGCCGACGGTGACGTCGAGGTCGCGGGCGAGCCGGGCGAGCCGGCGGGTGTCCTCGGCGGCGACCACGTCGGCGGTGGCGAGGACGTCGCGCAGCCGGGCGGACGCGTCGGCCGGGTTGCCCAGGGGCGCGCCGAGCAGAATCAGGCGCCCAATCTCGGACATTTCACCCACGTGGCGCGCTCCTTCATCGATACTCGTACCAATCTCGGGGACGACGGGCGCCACCGGGCACCTTCGCAGCCTACGATCGCCGGGTGACGAGTGCGTCGACAGCACAGAGTGCGAGCGCGGACCGGACCGACCCGGAGGCACCCCCTCCCGAGGGTGGAGGGGGCGGCGTGCCGGCGATCGTCCGGCGACGACTCGCCACCGTCGAGTCCCGGCTCGACGTGAACTCGTGGATCGCCACCGCCGTCGTGGTGACGATCGCCGCCGTCCTGCGGCTGCTCGGGCTCAGCAGCCCCAAGGGCAAGATCTTCGACGAGATCTACTACGCCCGTGACGGCTACGGCCTGATCGACAAGGGCGTCGAGTGGAACTACAAGGACAACGGCCCGTCGTACGTGGTCCACCCGCCGCTGGGCAAGTGGCTGATCGGGCTCGGCGAGTGGGCCTTCGGCTACCAGGACGCGGAGACCAACATCTCCGTGCCGGGCCACCTGATGACCACCGCCCCGGAGTTCGGCTGGCGGATCGCCTCGGCGGTCGCCGGCATCCTCACGGTGCTGATGATCACCCGCATCGCCCGCCGGCTGTTCCGCTCCACCACACTCGGCTGCGCCGCCGGCCTGCTGCTCGCCCTGGACGGCTTCCACCTGGTGCTCTCCCGCACCGCGCTGCTCGACATCTTCCTGCCGCTGTTCATCCTGGCCGCCTTCGGCGCGCTGGTGCTCGACCGGGACGCCCGCCGGCGGCGCTGGGCCCGCGCGCTCGACGCCGGCCTCGACCCGACCGCAGCCGGCCGGGCCGGTCGCCCCGCCGGTGGCTGGCGGAACTGGCCCTGGTGGCGGCTGCTCGCCGGGGTGCTGCTCGGCTGCGCATGCGCGGTGAAGTGGAGCGCGATCTGGTTCGTGCCGGCCTTCGGGCTGCTGGTCCTGTTCTGGGAGGTCGGCCTGCGCCGGTCGGTCGGGGTCCGCCGGCCGTGGCGCGACGCGCTCCTGGACGAGCTGCCCTGGCTGGTGCTCGCCGGGCTGCTGGTGGTCGGCACCTACCTGGCCACCTGGTCCGGGTGGCTGCTCTCCGACCAGGGTTACTACCGGATCGCGTCCCGGTACCCGAACGTGCCGGGGCTCAGCGACACCCCCGTCATCGGCGCGCTGACCAACCTGTTCCAGTACCACAAGGCGGCGTTCGAGTTCCACACCGGCCTGGAAACCGCACACAAGTACCAGTCGTGGCCCTGGCAGTGGTTGCTGCTCGGCCGGCCGGTGGCGTTCCACTGGTCCGGCGACGGCGCGTGCGGCGCACCCACCTGCGCGTCGGAGATCCTGCTGCTGGGCACACCGCTGCTCTGGTGGTCGTTCCTGCCGGCCCTGGCCGCCACGCTCTGGCTCGGCATCGCGCGCCGCGACTGGCGGGCCGGGGCGTTCCTGGTGGCCGTGGCCGCCGGACTGCTGCCCTGGTTCTGGTACGCCCTCGACGGCCGGACGATGTTCTCCTTCTACGCCGCCCCGGCACTGCCGTTCCTGGTGCTGAGCGTGGTGTACGTGCTCGGCGCGATCGCCACCCCCACCGTCGGAGAGCGCGCCACCCCGGCCGGTCGGGTCGGCACCGCACCGGACGATGCGGCGCGCGACGGCACGGGACCGGACGGCAGTCCACCGGACACCGGCGAGCCGGCCGAGCCGAAGGCCGTCGTGGTCGTCGCGGAGGCTGACGCGGCGGCGGCGGAACAGCTCGCCGACCGGCGACTGGTCGGCGGGGTCATCGTCGGCGCGTACGTGCTGCTGGTGGCGCTCTGTTTCGCCTACTTCTACCCGATCTTCGTGGGCAACATCCTGCCCTACGACGACTGGTCCGCCCGGATGTGGCTGGACGGCCGCTGGATCTGACCGGCCCCCGCACCCGCCGCCCGCCCCACCGTCCCTGCCGCCCGGGTTCCCAACCCCGTCGGCAGGAGCCGGTGGGGCGGACGTCTTTCCGGGCACCCCCGCCGTCGCGGCTCCCCAGTGGACGCGACGCGGGTTGCCGGCTCCGACCCGGGGCCGGGCAGGGGGAGCGGGAGCGGGAGCGACGCCGGCAGGGGCTCTCAGGGGGCCACGCTGACGGGGGCGGGGAGCCCGACCGTGGGCGGGGGATCGACGACGCCGGGAGGTGTCCCACGCGCGTGCCGGAACAAAAGGGCGCGCCCCGATCGCCTGCCACGGGGGAAGCGGGCGATTGGGGCGCGCAAGGAGAGCTTAACCACGTTGTGCCACCGGCACAACGGGTCGACTTGGGTCAGATTTCCGACCGATGCATCGCGCGGCAAATGGTTTACATCTAGCATCTAACGGACGGTCACGACCCTCGTCCGAACGACGGGCCGGGCGGTCGACCGAACACCCGGGGTGCCGGCTGGTCGATCCCGTCGTCGAGACTCCCACCGCCGCACCCCGGTGGGGCTCCACTATGGATCTCACTACACTTCGCCCGGTGATCAACACGAGACGACGATCGACGGCCGTCCTGATCGGAGTGTTGGCGGCGACCACGCTGACCGGCCCCGCACCCGCCCGCGCCGAAGGTGAGGAGCCCACCGAGCCGCCCAAGGTCGAGCTGGTGCTCGACGTGAGCGGTTCGATGCGGGCCAACGACATCGACGGACGCAGCCGGATCTCCGTCGCCCAGCAGGCGTTCAACGAGGTGGTCGACGCGCTGCCCGAGGAGACCCAGCTCGGCATCCGGGTGCTCGGCGCGACCTACCGGGGCAAGGACAAGAAGCAGGGCTGCCTGGACACCCAGCAGATCGTGCCGGTCGGTCCGGTGGACCGGACGGCGGCCAAGGCGGCCGTGGCGACGCTGCGCCCGACCGGCTTCACCCCGGTCGGGCTGGCCCTGCGCTCCGCCGCCAGGGACCTCGGCACCGGTACGACCGCCCGCCGGATCGTGCTGATCACCGACGGCGAGGACACCTGCGCCCCGCCCGACCCGTGCGAGGTGGCCCGGGAACTGGCCGCGCAGGGCACCAAGCTGGTGGTCGACACGCTCGGCCTGGCCCCGGACGAGAAGGTCCGCCGGCAACTGCTCTGCATCGCCACCGCCACCGGCGGCACCTACACGGCGGCACAGAGCGCCGACGAGCTGACCGGCCGGATCAAGCAGCTCGTCGAACGGGCGAAGGACACCTACACCGCCGCCCCGACCGTCGTCACCGGGCGGGGCGAGTGCGCGGACGCGCCACTGCTCGCCCCCGGCGTCTACGCCGACCGGGAGGCGTTCTCCGAGCACCGGTGGTACCGGGTGCCCGTCCGGCCGGGGCAGGAGCTGCGCGCGTCGGTCAGCGTGGCGCTCGACCGCCCGGTGAACCCCGACCACGCCGTGCTGCTGCGGGCCACCGCCACCGACGGGCGGGAACTGGTCCGGGGCGTCGACGCCGGCAGCGGCCGTACCGACGTCGTGTCGGCGGGGCTGCGCTGGTCGCAGACGGAGGACGGGGCGTCACCGAGCCCGTCGGCGACCGACACGCCGGTGCCGGCCACCACCGTCTGCCTGGTGGTCAGCAACGCCTTCGCGCCGCGTCCGGGAACCCGGGCCGAACCCGGCATGCCGATCGAGTTGACCATCGACGTGGTCGCCTCGTCACCCGCACCGACCGCACCGGACCTGGGGCGCGGCTGGGTGCTGCTGCTCCTGCTCACCCTGGCCGGCCTGCTCACCGGCCTGGTCGTCGGACTGCTCACCCGCTGGTGGGTGGCGACGTGGAGGACGAACTGATGCGTACCCCGATCATCCGGGGCGGCGCGGCGCTGGCCGCCGCCGGCCTGACCCTGCTCGCCGCCCCGGCCCCGGCCACGGCCGCGCCCACCCCCTCCCCCGGGGCCACCCCGGTCACCCGGGCCGGGACGTCGTTCCTGACCGCCACCGGCATCACGGCCGGCCAACCGGTCCGGGTCGACGCCTCCACCGGCGACTTCCTGTACTGGTCGTTCCCCGCCTCGGCCGGGCAACGGCACGAGATCGTTGCGACGGTGTCGCTGCCCAAGGCCCGCACCGGCGCGTCCACCTGGACGGTGGAGGTGTTCGACGGGCTGCGCCGCCGGCAGGCGTGCACGGCCGGGGCGCAGACCCCGACGGTCGCCGCCTCGGCGGGCAGCGTGGCACTGGGCTGCACGCTGCGCCAGGTGCGCTCCTGGGCGGAGCCGTGGTCGGCCGACCCGCTGCCGGGCACCTACTACGTCCGGCTGTCGGTGACCGACCTGCCCGAGGCCGACCTGGGGCAGCCGGTCGACGTCGAACTGCTGCTCGCAGCCGACGGCGAGGGTTCCCGCGACGACGGTGAGCTGAAGGCGCCGCTGGTGCCGAACACCCGGGCCGGTGCCGTGCTGACCGGCGACCCGGCGGCGGCCCCCGCCGAGGCCGACGACGACTGGTTCGACGGCGACTGGCTGCCCGCGCTCGGCTCACGCTGGGCGTGGAGCACCGTCGGTGGCGCGCTCGCCGCCGTCGCCGGGGTGGTCGGTTTCGCGCTGACCCGCCGGCCCCGCCGACCCTGACCCACCCGGTGCCCGGTCCCGTCGGGCGTGGCCGCCGCCGCGCCGGAGGGGACCGGGCCGCCACGGGACCCTGCCGTGTCGCCCGGTTGCGGTACGTTCACCAGCCATGGCCGTTGGTCCGCGCACCGGGCGGACCGGGCGTGGTCGTACCGGAAAGGGGTGGGTTCATGCGTGACCTGCTGCCGGCGGCCGTCTCGGTGGCGGTCGCCGGGACCGCCGACTGGGTCGGTGAGCTGCTCCCGGAGGAACGGGCCGGGCTGGGCGAGCGGGCGGTGGAGCGCCGACGGCGGGACTTCACCGCCGGTCGGGTCTGTGCCCGACGGGCGATGACCGCCCTCGGCCTGGCACCCACGCCGGTCCCCTCCGCGCCGAGCCGGGCACCGGTCTGGCCGGCTGGGTTGGTCGGCACCATCACCCACACCCGGGACTACTGCGCCGCCGCGGTCGCCCGCAGCAGCGACCTGCGCGCGGTCGGCATGGACGCCGAACGGCAGCGCGACCTCGACCCGGGGGTACACCGGATGATCCTGCACCCCGAGGAGAAGGACCGGCTGGCCCGGCTCCCCGGCGGGGTGAGCTGGCCGATCGTGGTGTTCAGCGCCAAGGAGACCGTCTACAAGGTCTGGCATCCGGTGGTGGGCTCCTGGTTGGACTTCCTGGACGCCACCGTCGACCTGGACCCGGACGCGGGGGTCTTCACCGCCCGGATCGCCCCGGCCCGGGTGTCGGCGGCCACCGTGGCGGACCCGCCCACCGTGGTCACCGGTCGGTTCGCGGTCGAGGACGACCTGGTCCGCACCGCGGCCGTGCTGCACCTGCCCTGACCCGTTGCCGCCACCCCGCCTTCCCCGAGTGCCGACCGTCGAACGAGGAGTACGGTGAACCAGCCCCAGCCCCCCTACGGGCCCCAGGACCCGCACCAGCCGCCCCCCGGGGCTCCGCCGCCGTTCCCGCCGGCACCCGGGCAGTACTACCCGGTCGACCCGACCGCACCGCCGCCCCCGGTCCCCGACCCGTCCGCCCCCCCGACGCCGGCCGCGCCGCCGCCGGTCTCGGGGGCCCCGCAGCCGGCGGCCGAGCCCGGGGGCACGCCGCCGGTCTCCGGTGCGGGCTACCCGCCGGTGTCGGGCGCGGGCTACCCGCCGGTCTCCGGTGGCGGCTATCCGCCACCGCCCGGCGGGGGTTACCCGCCGCCCGGCGGGGGATATCCGCCACCGCCCGGTGGGCCCGGTTATCCGTTGGGTCCGGCGAAGCCGGCCGGTTCGTCGACCAAGAACGTCTGGATCGTCGTCGGCCTGGTGGTCGCCTTGGTGGCGCTGCTCTGCTGCGGCGGCATCATCGCCCTGGTGGTCGCCGGCGGCAGGCAGGCCGACGACGCGGCCCGGGAGTACCGGCCCTCGGTGCCCACCCCCGGTGTCACGGCGGCGCCGGGGCTGCCCGGTGACCCGCCGTCGGCGGCGCCGTCGTCCACCGACCAGGCGTTCAACCTCAGGGCCGGCCAGACGCTGGTGATCAGCGACGACGACGGCACCATCGAGATCACCCTGCGGAGCTTCAGCACCTCGACGAAGGGCTGCCGCTCGTTCGCGCCGCCGCCCAACAAGGGCATGTACCTGATCGCCGACGTCACCGCCACGGTGACCAAGGGCACCTCGTCGATCAACCCGTTCTACTTCCAGTGGGTGGCCGACGACGGGACCACGGTGAACGGCCTGGCCGGCGCGTTCTCCGGCTGCGGTGGCGACCTGCTCGACTCGGGCAGCGGCATCCCGGCCGGCAGCAAGCGTGCCGGCTCCGTGGTGTTCGACGTGGCCGACAAGAACGGCGTGGTCGAGTACCAGCACAAGTTCAAGGCGGCCGGTTCCTGGAAGCCCTGATCACCGATCTGTCCGACGGGCCGGCCCCTGGCAGGGGGCCGGCCCGTCGGCGTCGCGGGGCCGGGATCGTTGCCGTGTCTTGAATCGGGTCCGGCACCGGCGGATGCTTGACGCATCGACCCACAGCGATCGATTTGGAGGTGGGGGATGCGTCGTCTCTCGCTCGTCGCCCTGACCCTGGCCGTCACCCTGCTGCCGGCGACCCCGGCCGCCGCGTATACCGGCGTCGACCACCAGGCTGCCGCCCACCCCGGCGTCAGCGGCCCACCCGTCCCGGCGGGGCTGGCACAGGTGCGCACCGTCGGCACCGCGTGGGGCCCGGACCCGACGACCGGGCGGCCGACGCTCACCGTCGACGACACCGTCGCGCCGGAGCAGCTACGCGCGCTGCGCGCCCTCGCCGCACGGGAAGGCGCGGACGTGCGCCGTGAACCCGGCCGGCTGCGCCTGCTCATCGCCGGTGGGCAGAGCATCTACGGTGGCGGTGCCAAGTGCTCACTGGGCGCGAACGTGCACAGCGGCAGCACGTACTACTTCCTCACCGCCGGCCACTGCACCGCCACCGCCACCACCTGGTACGCCGACAGCGGTCAGACGACCGCGCTGGGCACCCGGACCGGCAGCAGCTTCCCGGTCAACGACTACGGCCTGGTCCGCTACACCGGCAGGGTCAGCCACCCGAGCGCCGTCTACACGTATCCGGGGCTGCTCACCCTCAACGGCGTCGGCACCGCGTACGTCGGGCAGGCCGTCTGCCGCAGCGGTTCCACCACCGGCGTGCGGTGCGGCACCGTCACCGCCCTCAACCAGACGGTCAACTATGCCGAGGGCAGCGTGTCCGGGCTGATCCGCACCAACATCTGCGCCGAGCCGGGCGACAGCGGCGGCCCGCTCTACGTCGCCGCGACCGGGGTGATCATCGGCATCCTCTCCGGCGGCAGCGGCAACTGCACCAGCGGGGGCAGCACCTACTACCAGCCGGTCGCCGAGATCCTGGCCGCCTACGGCGTCACCCTCCCCTGAGCGGCCCCGTCGACCCGGGATACATGATCAAGGGCGGGCCCCCTGCTCGGAGACCCACCCTTGATCATGAACTTCCTGGTGGAGCTGTGGGGATTCGAACCCCAGACCCCCTCGATGCGAACGAGGTGCGCTACCAGACTGCGCCACAGCCCCTCCGCCGGTGGACCGGCTTCGGTCCCACCCGGCTTTCACCGGGCGGGCCGGCACCAAGACTAACAGCCCACCCGCCTCCCGGGCGAATCACCCCTCCCGCCACGCCCCCCGGCGGTCCGCCCGCGACCGTGGGCCCAGGTAGCGGCATCCGACCGCCCGGAAGCCGCTGTTCCGGCCCCGGCGAGTCGATCACCGGGACGCCCGGTCGATCACCGGGGCAGTGGCCCGGGTGGGGTCAGCGGGGGTCGCGGCCGGACTGGTAGGGGCGGCCACGCAGGCCGCCGGAGCGGCGGTAGGACACCGAGCCGCCCCCGCTGGCCGCAGCCGGCAGGCCGGTCGGCCGGTCCAGGCCCATCGCGGTACGGCGTACCGCCTCGCGTTGCGCGGCGAGACGGCGCTGCGCCTCCCGGCGGGCCGCCGCCCGACGGGCCTGCTCCCGGCGCACCTCGGCCTGCCGGGCGGCCAGCCAGGCGGCCTCCCGGGCCCGGATCCGCCGCCGCCGACGCTCGGCCAGCGCCCGCCGCCGCAGGTGTACGACGTACACCACGAGCAGGGTGGCGGTGACCGAGAAACTGATCCAGAAGCCGGGGCTGACCACGACCACGCCGACCAGCTCGACGAAGTTGAGCAGCAGCAGCGCGGCGAGCACCCGACGCCGCCGGTAGACGGCCGGGGTGTGGTGCCGGGGCGGACGGCGGCGGGCCTGCCGGGCGGTGGGCGGCACGGCCCGCAGGCGACCCGACCGACGCTTGGCGGGCGGGGCGGCGCGGCGGGCCGGCGGCGCGGAGACGGGGACACCGAGGTTCCCGGTGGCGGCGTCCTCGGCCAGGGTGACCACGAGCGCGCGGGGCTGGTTGACCGGCCGCCGCCCGGGGACAGTACGACGCCGCCGGCGGCGCTGGAGCACCCGCGCCGTCGACTGCGCCCGCTCCGCCACCAGCCGCTCGGTGGCGTCGTACCGGCGGACCAGCGCCGGCGCGAGGGCGAGCAGACCGGCGGCGGCGAGGACGGCGAGGAGCACCGAGGTCGGCACCCTCACCCCTCCCGTCACCGAATTCGGGGCAACCGCCGTTCGACAGCAGGATCTTCCCCGAAATCTCGCCCTGGGCGCAGATCCTGCGGCCGGGCAGCGCTTGCCGCAGCTTGCAGTTACTTGAGGTTACGGGCCGCCGACCGGGATGCCGACACGCCGCGCCGCATCCCACGCGTGGGACGATTCACCCGGCGTCGTGACGCATCCGGTGCCAGCGGGCCAGCAGACCACCCTCGGCGGCCACCTCCTCGCTGGTCATCGCGTATCCGATGTGGTCACGCCAGGCACCGTCGATATGCATGTAGCGGACGTGGTACGCCTCCTCGCGGAAGCCCAGCTTCTCCACCACCCGCCGGGACGGCTTGTTCTCCGGCCGGATGTTCACCTCGACCCGGTGCAGTCCACCCGCGCCGAACGCGTGGTCGACGGCGAGCGCCATCGCGGTGGGGATCACCCCGCGCCCGGCCACCCGGGAGTCCACCCAGTAGCCGACGTACCCGGAGCAGAACGCCCGCCGGACGATGTTGCCCACGTTCAGGTGCCCCACCAGCTGCTCCCGGCCGTCCTCACGCAGGCAGACCGCGAACGGCATCCCCTCGCCGGTACGCGCCGAGCGCCGCTGGTCGGCGTGCACGTAACGGAACGCGGCAGGCGAGTTCGTCTCGTCCCAGTTGCCCGGCAGATGCGACTCCCAGGGTGCCAGCCAGGCCCGGTTCGCCCGGCGCACCGACGACCAGGCGCCGGCGTCGGATCGGCGGTACGGCCGCAGCACCACCGGACCGTCCATCAGCACCACCGGCCATCCCGGTGCCCGCCCGAACCAGCTCACCGCGCCGACCTCCCGTCCGCCACCGGGGCGTCGGCACGCCCGGGCCGGCTCACCGCCGCCGGTCCAGCAGCAGCACGTCCACGGTGGAGCCGGCCGCCGCGGTGGTCACCCGCTCGCCGAGCACCATCAGGCCGTTCGCCTCGGCCAGCCCGGACAGGGTGTACGGCCCACCGCTGAGCGGCTGCACCGTGTAGCCCCCGCCGCGCCGCTCGGCCACGTGCGCGGGCCGGAACTCCCGCAGCCCGCCGGGCGACGAGATGGTCTCCAGCAGGTGCGCCCGCACGCTCGGCCGGAACACCGGCTCCGCGCCGGCCAGCAGCTGGATCGCCGGCCGGGCCAGCACCTCGAAACCGATCAACGCCGCACCGGGCTCACCGGGAAGACACACCACCGGCACCTCCTCGGCGCCGACGGTACCGAACCCGAGGGCCGTGCCGGGGTACAGCGCCACATCGGTGAACGTCACCGGCCCGGCCCGGCCGCCCTCCCGACGGGACAGGATCCGCCGGACCATGTCGCCGGGGCCGGTGCCGGTGCCGCCGGTGGTGATGATCAGATCGGCCCGCAGGGTCTGGTCCTCCAGCAGGCCGCGCAGCCCCTCCGGGTCGTCGTCGCAGATCCCCACCCGGTACGCCAACGCGCCCACCTCGGCGGCGGCGGCGGTCAACGCGTGCGAGTTGGCGTCCACCACCTGACCGGGCTGGCTGCCCCGGCCCACGTCGACGAGTTCGTCACCGGTGGCCACGATGACCACCCGGGGGCTGGGCCGGACCACCACGTGCCCGATGCCGGTGGCGGCGAACACGGCCACCAACGCCGGGGCGACGTAGGTGCCGGCGCGGGCGAGGACGGTGCCGGCGGGCAGTTCCTCACCGGCGCGGCGGACGCCGTACCCCCGCTTGGGGGTACGGAAGATCTCCACCGCGGCCATGCCCTGGTCGGTCCACTCCACCGGCACCACCACGTCGGCGGCGATCGGCATGGGCGCACCGGCGGCCACCGAGAAGCACGAGCCGGGGGTGAGCCGGACCGGCCGCCAACTCGCCGCCCCCAGGTCACCGACCACGTTGAGGCGTACCGGACGGCCCGGCCCCTGCGTGGGGACCGGGCCGTACCCGACGAGGTCCTCCCAGCGCGCGGCGTACCCGTCCACCGCCGCCTGGTCGAAGGCGGGGAACGAGTGCGGGGCGACGACGTCCGAGGCGAGGACGTTGCCGTACGCCTGGGTGAGGTCGAGGTCGAGTGGAGGCAGCGCGCGCAACCTGCGCAGCACGCTGCCCAGGTAGTCGGCGAGCGGCGTCAACTCGTTCGCGGCCGCCTCGGCGTCGGCCGTCGAGGTCATGTACCGGAGCCGCCCGCCGCGTCGCGTACCCCGTTGAGGACCGCCGCCGTGACCGTCTCGTCGCCGTTGTTGACGAACTCGGTCAGCCACGCGCGGAACTCGGTGCCGAGGTCCTCCCGCTCGGCGGCGATCTGCACGACTGTCTGGAGGTAGCCCAGCGGCATGCCGGTGTCGTAGCGGGTGCCCCGGTAGACGATCGCGTGCACCGGCACCCCCTCGCTACGCAGCAGTTCCATCGCGTCGGTCAGCTGGATCTCCCCGCCGCTGCCCGGTTCGGTACGCCGGATCGCGTCGAAGATCCGCCCCGGCAGGACGTACCGGCCGAGGACGGCCAGGTTGCTCGGGGCGTCCTGCGGCTGGGGCTTCTCCACCATGCCGGTGACCTTCACGACCTCGCCGATGTCGGTCAGCTCGGCCTCGGCCGGGGCGACCGAGGCGATGCCGTACCGCTTGGTCTCGGCCGGGTCGACCTCGAAGAAGGCCAGCACCACCCCGCCGGTGCGGGCCTGGAGCTCCAACATGGCCGGCAGCAGCGGCTCGGACGGCTTGACGAACTCGTCGCCGAGGAGCACCGCGAAGGGCTGGTCGCCGACGTGCGACTCGGCGTAGCCGACGGCGTGGCCGAGACCGAGCTGCTCCGGTTGGCGGCAGGTGTAGATCTCGGCCAGCTCGCTGGGGCGCTTGACCGCGGCGAGCCGGTCCGCGTCGCCCTTGGCCTCCAGCCGGGCCTCCAGGTCGGGGCGACGGTCGAAGTGGTCCACCATCGACGTCTTGCCCCGGCCGGTGATCAGCAGCACGTCACCGATGCCGGCCTGGGCGGCCTCCTCGACGATGTACTGGAGCACCGGGCGGTCGATCACCGGTAGCAGCTCCTTGGGCACCGCCTTCGTGGCCGGCAGGAACCGGGTGGCCAGGCCGGCGGCCGGGATCACGGCCTTGACCGCGCGGGCGCGACCGGTCGCGGCGGTCGTTGAGGGGTTCGCTGAGTGCTCCGACATGCCGCGAGACTATCGGCCACGGCTCTGCCGCGGCGGGTGAGGACCGGAAGACGCGCCGCCCGGCTGCGTCACACCGGGAGCGCCGACGGCGTGCCGACCCGTCGACCCGTCGACCGGCAGGCCGGTCGGCAGGTCGTCGACGGGAGCCCGGGCGGCGGGCGGCCGGCGGGCGGGTGGCTCGTCGATGGAGGGCGGGTCGGTGGGAGGCGGGTCGGTGGGAGGGC
>NZ_JBMDWU010000459.1:0-21121 GCF_048594385.1 Micromonospora sp.
GCCGTGACCGCCCCTGCCCCGGCTCGCGCCCGGCCCACCCTCGGCCTCGGCCCGCCGCCCGCCGCGCGCCCTCGGCCCGCCGCCGCTGACCCCGGTGATCAAGAGGTTTGCGTCACCGGCAGCGGCCACAGTGACGCAAACCTCTTGATCACCGGGGCGATCCGGGGAGCCGGGGCGATTCGGGGAGTCGGAGCGATCGGGGCGATCCGGGGAGTCGGGGAGGGCGGGGCGGGGTGGGTGGGGGGTCAGCGGCCGCCGGCGGAGCGGTAGTAGGTCTTTTCGGCGGTGGCCAGGCTGAAGGTCTGCCGGGAGGCGGGCATCGGGACGACCACCAGGCCGGGACGTTCCACCAGGCGGGGGGTGCCCGGGGGCACCGACAGGGAGGCGTCCCGGTTGCCCCGCCAGGTCAGCACCACCAGCGGCTGCCCCGGCACCGGCAGCACGTACGTCTGGAGCGGGTTGGACCGGTCGGCGGGGGAGACCACCGGGGTGCCGTCGCCGGCCGGACGGTAGACCACCGCGGTCATCGTCCCCGCGTCGGTCTCCCAGGTGAGCTGCTCCAGGTCGCCGGGGTCGTTCCCGCCACCCAGCGTCATCTCGCCGATGGCCCGGACGGCCACCTTCTCCATCGGCCACGACTCGGGCACCGACCGGGGAGCGTCCCGGTCGCCGATGCGGCGCGGGATGCTGCCGAACGGCCCCTGCTCGTCGGCCAGCACGCAGGTGTCCAACCCGTCGAGGGCCCGCCGGCCGGAGCCGGTGTCGTCGCGGACCAGGGGATACCTCGGGTCGACGGTGGCTGCGCCCAGGTCGAGCAGACGGTCGGCGGCCCGCCCCCGGGGCAGCGACTCGGTGGCCCGCAGGGTGGCCGTCACCGGCACCGCCCGGCAGTCGGGCACCTTCACCGGGCCGGTCAGCCCGTCGGTCAGCATCAGCGCCCGGCCGTCCGGGCCGAGCAGCCGCTCCACCCGGCCGGAGGTCAGGTAGCGCCGGCCGTCCGGCAGGCGCAGCGGGAGGACGTCGGCGTAGACCAGGTAACCCGGGTCGGTGTACTCGCTCGCGCGGGTCACCTCGTACCGGCCGTCACGGCCGGTGAGCTGGAGCAACCATGAGGCGCTCTCCCCGGGCACGTCGGCGGCGACCAGGGCCAGCGGCACACCGTCGACCGCACCCGACCAGAGGATCCCCGACGACGGCAGGTGGACCCGGTCGTCGATCGGGGAGCGCCAGGCGCGGACCGCCTCGGTCACCGCCGCCGTCGCCGCGGCGTCCCCGGCGAGCGCTCCGCGCGGCGGCCACACCGCACGGGTGCCGTCCAGGCTGTCGTAGCCGACCCGCAGCTCGTGGACCTGACGCGAGGTGACCGGGCCGCACGCCGGGGCCACCAGCAGCAGGGCGAGCAGCGCGGCGAGCGTCGTGCCGCGACGGCGAACCGAAGCCATCCCTACGCCCCCGATCGCGTCACCGTCGTTGTCGGAAGCCCACATGGTACGCAACGCCCGGTGACGCCCCGCAGCCGTGTCCCGATGGCCACAAGGGACACCACAGTGAATTTCGGGCTTTTTCCCGGCTCCGGTAGACTCCGCCGACTGTGACGTCTGCCGAGCCCCGTGGCGCCTCCGCACCGGCCCCCGACGACTCCGGGGGCTCCGCCCGCGGCACGACGGCCACCGCGACCGCGCCCCCACCCGTGACCCGTCCCACCCCTGCCGACCTGCGCCTCACCGACGTGCCGGCACCCGTGGACCGGACGGTCGAGGCGCCGCCGGTCGACGCGCCGCCGGTGGGAGCGGCACCCGGCGGGGCGGCCACGGCACCGGGCGGCGGCGGCGACGGTGCGGCGGCGGTGGTCGTACCGGAGCGGGTGGCTGCGGACACGGACGGTGACGGCGCGACGCCGGCCGCGTGGTGGCGGCGCTGGCGCTGGACCGCCCGCCGCAAGGACCTGGTGGTGTACGGCATCTTCCTGCTCGTCGCGCTCTGGGTGACCAGCCGGATCTGGGCCGACCCGGCGGGCCGGGTGGCCTCGCTCTACAGCAGCGACCCGGCGCAGGTGCAGTTCTTCCTCGCCCACTCGGTGCGGGTGGTGCTGCACGGGGAGTTCCCGTTCTACACCGACCAGTTCAACTTCCCCGACGGCGTCAACCTGATGGCCAACACGGCGGTGCTGGCGCTGGGCATCCCGATGGTGCCGGTCACCCTGCTGTTCGGGCCGGCGGTGTCCTTCGTGGTGCTGGTCACCCTCGGCCTCGCCGGCACCGCCGCCGCCTGGTACCACGTGCTGTCCCGGCACCTGGTGCGGCGGCGGTTCGCCGCGGCGGTCGGCGGCTGGTTCTGCGGGTTCTCCCCGGCGATGCTCTCGCACGCCAACTGGCACCCCAACATCATCAGCCAGTTCCTGCTGCCGTTCATCGTGTGGCGGGTGATGGTGCTGACCCGTTCCACCCGGCCGGTACGCGACGGACTGCTGCTCGCCGTGCTGGTCACCGGGCAGGCGTTCATCAACGAGGAGATCCTGCTCTTCACCGCCCTGGCCTGCGGCATCTTCCTGATCGCCATGGTGGCCCAGCGCCCGGCGCTCTGGTCGGCGGCGTGGCGGCCCCTGGCCAAGGGGGTGGCCGCGTGCGCGGTGCTGGCCGGGGCGCTGCTGGCGTACCCGCTCTACATCCAGTTCGCGGGGCCGATGGCGTACCACGGGCTCAGCGACGCGGTGCAGGACTACGGCAACGACATCGCCGCCTTCTTCGCCCCCGGCTCACCCACCTTCGGCGGCAACGAACGGGCCAACGTCAACCTGGCCCCGAACTACTCCGAGGAGAACGCCTTCTTCGGCTGGAGCCTGTCGCTGATCGCCGTCGGCATCGTGCTCTGGCTGCGCCGCGAACGCCTCGTCCGGGCGCTCGCCGTCACCGGCGCGTTCTTCGCGCTGCTCTCCCTCGGCGAGCGGATCTCCTGGTGGGGGCGGGACCTGGTCACCGGGCCGTGGGAGCTGCTGGTGCGGCTGCCGCTGCTGGACGCGGTGGTGCCCACCCGGTTCGCCCTGATCACCTCCGTGGTGATCGGCATGCTGCTGGCGCTGGCGGTGCAGCGGGCCTGGACGCTGCGCGGCGCGCAGTGGCAGCACGCCAAGACCGTCACGGTGGCCGCCCTGGTGCTGGCGCTGCTGCCGATCGTGCCGATGCCGCTGAAGGTGACCTCCCGCCCGCCGGTGCCGGACTTCATCACCGCCGACCGCTGGCGGGAGTATGTGGGCCCCGGGCAGACCCTGGTGCCGGTGCCCGTGCCCAGCATGGGCAACACCCACGGGATGCGCTGGGCGGCGGCCACCAACCTGGACTTCAAGATCCCGGGGGGCTACTTCCTTGCCCCGCGCAACGGCAACACCGGCGACCCGGGCCGGTTCGGTGGGCGGCCCAGCGGCATCGGGCAGCTCCTCGACGAGGTCGCCACCACCGGGCGGACGACCAAGCTGGACGACCGGCAGCGCCGCCGCAGCCTGGACGAGCTGCGGCACTGGAACGCCGCCGTGCTGGTGCTGCCGCTGCGCCAGCACAACGCGGAGCCGCTGCGCCGGACCGTCGAGCAGTTGGTCGGCCCCGCCCGCCGGGAACTCGACGTGTGGGTGTGGGACGTCCGGCCGCTGTCCGCCCGCACCGCCTGACCGTTGCGGTCCGGCCCGACCGGACCACGGTCCGGCCGGGCCGGGCTGCGCGTCGGGCCGGGTCGGGCTGCGCGTCGGGTCGGGCGGGTCAGTCGACCAGGGGGCGGACGTCCCAGAGCCAGACGTCGTCGACCCGCTGCGCCGGGCCGAGCAGGCCGGTCATCAGGTCCCGCAGCACCGCCTCGCGCGGATGGGCCCCCAGCACCACCACCGACGCCCGCCAGAACCGCAGGTCCTCCACCGCCTGCCGGCGGTTCTCCCCGGTCAGCGCGGGCACCGTGCCGGCGTCGATGGTGGCGTAGATCAGGGTGCTGGTGGGTCGGTTCGGCGCGCCGAAGACGCCCTCGCCCAGCTCGTTGGGGCCGATGAAGTAGCCCCCCGGCACCGGGAACTCGTGCCCGGTCAGCGCGCTCCAGCGCAGCGTGGACAGGCCGTGCACGTTGCTCGGGATCGGCACCGGGACCAGGGTGCGCCCCTGCGGCACGTACGGCCGCCAGCCGCCGGCGGTGATGAAGTGCGGCGGCAGGTCGATGTGCTGCGCGGGCAACGGACGGGGGAACAGCGGCAGTACCGCCAGCGCGATCGCCGCGTACCCGACCGGCCGGACCCACCGGCGGCGGGCCGGCGCGGCCTTCCCGGCGCTGTCGGCGGCGGTGGCGTCGTCGGCGGCGGCGCGCGGCGTCGGCACCCGGGACCGGCCGTGGCCGCCGACCGCGTCCCAGGCCAGCGCGAGCAGGACGCCGACCGCGCCGGTCACCACCAGGGTCAGCCGGGTCGGCATCATCATCTCGACCAGCGGCAGGTCGTCCGGGATGTACGCCCACGGGCCGTCCACGGTGGTCTCCACCCCGTTGAACCGGACCTTGGGGCCGATCGCCGCGACGGTGAAGACCACCACCAGCACCCCGGCGATCCGGGCGGCCAGCGACCGCCGCCAGAGCAGCACCAGGGCGGCCAGCGCGACCAGCACCAGCGGCCAGCCGAACCAGGTGTTCTGCTCGGTCAGGCCGATGGTCTTCTCGACCGCCTCGTCCCCGGCCACCGTGTCCCGGGCGAAGGTGACGAAGGCCATCAGGTCCTCGCCCCAGTTGTGGAACACCCCGCCCTGCAGGCCCCGGTAGGACTGCGGCCCGTTGAACTGGTCCCAGATCGGGTATGCGGTGAGCAGCAGCGCCAGCCCGCCGCCGACCCCGAGCGCGGCCAGGAAGCCGCCGGCTCGCGCGCGGGCCTCGCGGGGCCGCTGCACCACGTACGCCGCCACCGCCACCAGGCAGGCCAGCGCGGTCAGCAGCAGCATCTCCTCGTTGATGAAGACCTGGTACGCCACCAGCAGCCCCAGCACCAGCCCGTCGCGCCGCCACCGGCCGGGCCGGCCCAGCAGCAGCACCCGGGTCACGATCACCGGCAGCAGGAAGTTGGAGACGAAGTTGGGCTGCCCGTTGGCGTGGTGCACGATGCCCGGGGCGAAACCGAGGAACGCGCCGCCGACGAACGCGCCGGCCCGCGAGCGCACCAGGTGCCGGGAGAGCATCCAGTACGAGGTGGCCGCCGTCGCGGCGAGCGCCCCGCCCAGGTAGAGCGCGTACGTCACCTGCGGGCCGAACAGCCACGTGACCGGGGCCAGCGGGATGGTCATGCCCAGCAGCGAGGTGTTCGCCATCATGTTCACCCCGTCCGGGGCGTTCTGCCGGGCGCTGAACAGCGGGTTCTCCAGGTGCCGCACCGAGTACGCGCCATGGGTGAACAGCCACTCGAACCAGCTGTGGTCGGTCGGCAGGTGGGACGACACCCGGTGCTGCACGTCCACCCAGTAGTTCAGGCACACGAGAACGCCGATCAGCGCATAGGCTCCGATGGCGAGCACGTCGGCCCGGCCCGGCCGTCGGCGGGGCCGCCCCGGTGGGTCGGTCGCGTCGGGCTCGACCGCGTCGCGCGCGGACGTCGGGTTCAACGAGGGATCTACCACCGGCACGGCCACGACGGGCCATCGTACAGGCGACGACCGGTCGCTCCGGTGACCCGGTGCGTGGCGCTGCGCGTCCGCCGGCGGGCGGTCGGCGGGGCATGGCGGTCGAAAGAGGGTGCGCGTGACGGTCATCGATCTGGGTGAACTCCGCGACGATCCGCTGCCAACGCCGTCCGGTCCCGCGCCCCGGGCCGTCGGCCGGCCACTGCGGCTGGCGGTGGTGCTGGCGTTCACCCTGCTGGCGTCGACCGCCGCCGCGCCGGTGGCACAGCGGGTGGCGGCCGTGGTCCCCGCCCCGCTCGGCACGGTGGCGCTGCTCTACGACGGGGAGGTCTTCCTGCTCGAACCCAGCGGCACCGCCGCCGCTCCCGGCTGGTTGAGTGCCTGGACCGTCCCCACCTCCGCCGGGGCACGGCCGGTACGCCGGTGGCGGATGCCGGTGCCGGTGGTCAGCGGGTCCGCGCAGCTGCGCCGGCACGCCGACCTGCTGCTGCTCACCGGCTCCTCCGGCCGGCTGGACGGGGAGTACCGGACGTTCGCCCACGACCGGGACACCGGCCGGGTGCGGTGGCAGCGGACCGGGTCGGGCCGGTCCGCCGGCCCCGACCTGCTCTTCGAGGACGGCGCGGACGGGCGCATGACGATCAACTCCGTCGATCCGAGCACCGGGCGGGACCGTTGGTCGATCCCGGTTCCGTCCGGGATGGTCCTGTTCAGTCCTGCGGCCGACGGGGTGGACCGGATCGTGACGGTGCGCCCGGACGGCCCGGCCGAGGTCTGGGACGCCCGACGCGGGGTACGCCTGCACACCGCACCGCTCGACCACGAGGGAACGCCGTCGAACACCGGGTTCGATGTCGTCGGTGACCTGCTGCTCGCCTTCGCGGGGAATTCCGGCCGACTCACCGGGTTCGGCCTCGACGGGCTGGACCGCCGATGGGAGGTGCCGTTGACGACGCCGGTGTTCTTCGTCGCGTGTGGACCGTTGCTCTGCGCGCAGGGCGAGGCCGGCGGGGTGCGGGCGCTGGACCCGGCGACCGGCCGGACGGTGTGGCGCGACAACCGGTGGCGGCTCTCCGGGACCGAACGCGGCGGCCGGATGCTGGCGAGCGCCCTGGGCCGGGGCATCTGGCACCCGATGGTGGTGCTCGACGTCGCCTCCGGGCGGGTCGCCGCCGAACTGGACGTCTGGCATCTCGCCGCGTCGAACAGCCCCGACGGGCCGGTGATCGGGTTACGCCCGGCCGGCGAGGGCCGAATGCTGGTCGCCGAGCTGGACGTGGCCGCCGCACGGGCCCGGGTGCGCGACGTGCTGCCGGCCGTCTCCGGCGACTGTCAGAGCGACGCGCAGCTTCTGCTGTGCCGGCTGACGGACGGCAGGTTCGGGGTCTGGCGGGTGCCCCGGTGACGGTGATCGACCTGGGTGAGGTCGGTCACCACGACGAGCCGCCGCCCCCGCCGGCCCGCCGACCCCGGGGCCGGCGGTCGGCCGGCCACCCGGCGACCGTCGCCCTGACCGCGCTGCTCCTGTTGCTCACCCTGGCCGGCGCGGCACCCGGGCCGCCCCGGTTGACCCCGGTGCCCGTGCCGGACGTGCCGGAGCCCAGCCACCTGATCGTCGGGGGCCTGCTGGTGCTCGCCTACCCGTCGGCGCTGTCCCCGGCCGGCAGCCGGCAGCTCACCGCGATCGACCTGGCCGACGGGCGGGTCCGCTGGGAGACGTCGCTGTCGCCCCGGCACCAACTGGTGGTGCTGGAGGGGGTCGGCGACGACGTGGTGGTCACCACCGACCCCGGCGGCGAACCGGTCTCCATGGTGCTCGACCACGTCGACGGGCGGGCCCGGTGGCGCCAGCCCGGGGTGGCGGTGCCGACCGCCGACGGCGGGCTGCTGCTGGAGGACCTGCACGTCGACCGGGTGGCGGTACGCGGGGTCGAGCCGGCGACCGGCGCGGCCCGCTGGACGGTCACCGCCGGGGCGGCCACCGTCGGCTACCGGCCGGGGGAGCGCGGCGTCGCGGAACTCGTCGTGGTGACCAGCGCCGGCCGGGCCGAGGCGTACGACGTCGACACCGGCGTTCTTCGGCTCGCGTTCCCGGTGCCGCCCGCCCGCAGCGACCATCACCACGTGGCCCAACCGACCGGTGACCTGCTGCTGGTCGACGGGGAACCGGGCCGGCTGGCCGGCTACGACCTGGCGTCCGGCCGGCGACGGTGGGACACGCCGGTGCCGACGCCGGACGGCTGGTCCGTCCGGTCCTGCGGCGACGCCGTCTGCCTGGGGGAGCCGTTCGGGACCCGGGTGCTCGATCCGGTGACCGGTCGGGTGCGCTGGACCTCCGACTGGTGGGCCCCGGTCGCGTCGGTCGCCGGCCGGATGGTCGGGGTCAGCGCCGACGGGCAGCAGGGGCTGGCCCTGCTCGACGCGGCGACCGGTCGGTCCGTGGCCGAGCTGGGCCGGTGGGAGTTGGTCCACCAGTGGCCGCCCACCGACGCGCTGCTGGTCGTCCGGCCGGTCGGCGGCGGCCGGCAGATGGTGGCCGAGCTGGACCCGACCGACGGCACGCTGCGGGTCCGGGACGTGCTGCCCGGCCGGTGGGAGGCCTGTTCACGGACCCAGGGGGTGCTGGTCTGCTGGCGGCAACGCAACAGCATCGGTGTGTGGCGGATGCCGGACTGACGGTGTCGGGGGGCCCACCTGCGGCCGGGCGTTTGGCCGGCGGCGCTAGGTTGTCGGACAGGTCGGCGAGGAGGTCGGAATGCGGGTGCTGGTGGTCGAGGACGAACGGAACCTCGCCGACGCGATCGTGCGGGGGCTGCGCAAGCGGGGCATGGCGGTCGACGTGGCGTACGACGGGGACGCCGGCCACGAGGCCGCCTTCGTCACCCGGTACGACGTGGTGGTCCTCGACCGCGACCTGCCCGGCATGCACGGCGACCAGATCTGCGCCGAGCTGGCCGCCTCCGGCACCCTCACCCGGGTGCTGATGCTGACCGCCAGCGACAGCGTCGCCGACCGGGTGCAGGGGTTGGGTCTCGGCGCGGACGACTACCTGCCCAAGCCGTTCGCCTTCGACGAGTTGGTGGCCCGGGTGCAGGCGCTGGGCCGGCGGGCCACCCCGCCCGCCCCGCCGGTGCTGCAGGTGGGCGACGTGGTGCTCGACCCGGCCCGCCGGGTGGTCACCCGGGCGGGTGCCCCGGTCGACCTGACCAACAAGGAGTTCGGGGTGCTCAGCGAGCTGGTCAAGGCGCGCGGCGCGGTGGTCTCCAGCGAGGAGCTGCTGGAGCGGGTCTGGGACGCCAACACCGACCCGTTCACCACCATCGTCCGGGTGACCGTGCGGACCCTGCGCAAGAAGCTCGGCGACCCACCGTTGATCGAGACGGTGCACGGTGCCGGCTACCGGACGGTCGGCGCATGAACGCGGGGAGCGGGCCGGTGTCGCGAGCCCCGCAGTCGCGAAGCGAGGCCGGCACATGAGCGGGCGGGTACGGCGGGGCGGCTGCCCGGGGCCCGGGGTGCGGTCGTGACCCGGCGGCCGCGGCCCACCCTGCGGTTACGATTGACGCTGCTCAACGGGGTGCTGCTGGTCGGGGCCGGGGCGATCCTGGTGACGTTGGCCTGGCTGCTGGTGCGTGACGCGCTGCGGCCCACCGACGAGCTGCGGCCGGGCACCACCGTGCTGCTGGCCGACGGGCGGTCGCTGGACGCGGCGGTGTGGCAGCGGCAACTGGTCGACGCCGCCTCTGACGAGCTGCTGGTCAAGGGCCTGCTGGCGCTGCTGGCGATCAGCGTGGTCGGGGTGGCCGGGGCGTACTGGGTGGCCGGCCGGACGCTGCGCCCGCTGCACCAGGTCACCGCGACCGCGCGTCGACTCGGCGAGACCACGCTCGACCAGCGGATCGGCTGGTCCGGGGCGGACGACGAGGTGGCCGAGCTGGCCCGGACCTTCGACGCGATGCTGGACCGGATCACCGCCGCCTTCGAGGCGCAGAAACGTTTCGTCGCCAACGCCTCGCACGAGCTGCGCACCCCGCTGGCGGTGATGCGTACCGAGATCGACGTGACGCTCAGCGACGACGAGGCGGACGCCGCCGAGTACCGCCGGATGGCCACCGTGGTCCGGGACGCCTCGGAACGCGCCAACGGTCTGGTGGACGCGCTGCTGGTGTTGGCCCGTAGCGAGGCCCAGAAGGGTCGGCTGCTGTCCCGGCGTACGGAGTGTGACCTGGCCACCGGCACCGCCAACGCGTTGTCCGCCATGTCCCGCGAGGTGGAGCGGATCGGGTTGCGGGTGCAGTCCTCACTGCGGCCGGCCCCGGTGACCGGCGACCCGGGCCTGCTGGACCGGCTGGCCGGGAACCTGATCGAGAACGCGGTGCGCTACAACCACCTGCACGGCCGGCTCTGGGTGCGTACCGGCACCGACGGGCGCTCGTCCTGGCTGGTGGTGCGCAACACCGGCTTTGAGGTGGACCAGGCCGACGTGCCGGGGCTGTTCGAGCCGTTCCGCCGGGGCGGGCGGGAACGCACCGGGGCCCGGGGTTCCGGGCTGGGCCTGTCGATCGTCCGGGCGGTCTGCGACGCGCACGGCGGCACGGTTCAGGTCACCGCGCAGAAGGGCGGGGGCCTGGAGGTGACCGTCACGCTGCCCTCGGCCGACCAGACTCCGGGTTGAACCGGCTTGCCGGCCGGCGGGACGCCTGCAATGATCACACCGTCGGCCCGGTCCGAGGAGAGGGGGTGCGGTAGATGTCCATCATGACCTGTCCCGCGCCCCGCCCTGCCCACCGCTGACACCGCACGTCACGGGGCGCGTTCCACTGCTGCGAAAGGCAGACCCGTGAGCGCACGGATCCACAACCTCGGTATCGACTGTCACGACACCTACGCCCTGGCCGGTTTCTGGGCGCAGGTCTTCGAGTGCCCCCGCCAGCCCGACGACCACCCCGGTGACCCGGAGGCGATGCTGCTGCCGCCGGGCGGGCCGGAGGTGCTCTTCCTGGCCGTGCCGGAGGGCAAGTCGGTGAAGAACCGCCTGCACCTCGACCTGGAGCCGGTCGACCGGACCCGGGACGAGGAGGTCGCGCGGCTGCTGGCCGTCGGTGCCGTCCAGGTCGACGACCAGCGTCGGCCCGACGGCACCGGCTGGGTGGTGCTGGCCGACCCGGAGGGCAACGAGTTCTGCGTGCTGCGCAGCGCCGCCGAGCGGGCCGCCACCTCCGGCTGACCGCCACCTCCGGCTGACCGTCGGCGCGGCTGAGCTGCCGGCGGGCCGTGGCCTGGACGCCGACGGGCCCCGCCCACCGTGGGGTGGACGGGGCCCGTCGGGGCGACCCCGGTGGGTCAGCCCTTCTTCTCGATCTGCCCGCGCATGGTGACGAACTCGGACTTCAGCTCGGCGGCCGACTTGTAGTACTGGACGATCAGGCCCACGCTGCCCCGGTCGGCCCAGATGCAGACGCCCAGCGGGACGCCCTCGCTCTTGCCGTCGCCGCACTTGGCGTCGCCACCGAGCGGGCCGGCGTCGACGGCCGCCATGTTGGTGACGTTGAGCTGGCTGGAGATGCCGTTGACGGCGTCGTCGAGTTCCTTCTTGGGGTCGACCATCACACCGGACGCGGCGGCGATCATCAGCAGGTCCCGCTTGGCCGGGTCACCGTAGAAGGCACCTGCGGTGCTCGTCTCGTTCTGCACGGACTTCTTCATCTCGGTGACCAGGCTGTCGGCGACCGCCTTCAGGCCCGGCTCGGTGACCTGCGGGCGGCCGGCCAGGGTGGCGGGGGCGGACACGGTCGTGTTGGCGGCGTCCACCGCCTCCTTGACGTCGTCCTTGTGGGCGAAGGCGGCGATCGCCGCGCCGCCGAGGCAGAGCACCAGCAGCACGGCCAGCACGATCAGCACGATCTTGCCGACGGACCGCTTCTTCGCCGGTGCGGGCCCGGCGGCGTACGGGGTCGCCCCGACGCCGCCCGGCTGCTGCGGGTATCCGCCCTGCGGCGCGTCGCCGTCCGGCTGGTGGGCGGGAGGGGTGGTCGGGGGCTGGGACATCAGATCGGCTCCAGAGATCGTTTGTTGAGGCCGGGTGATCTTAGCCAGCCCGACCGACATCCCTCGCCCCCGACCGGTCCGCCCGGGGTCGTCGCCCCGGTCCATCCCGGGTCACCGCCGGTGGGCGCGGACAGCCGCAGGGGCGGCCACGAGGTCCGGTAGACCCGTGACCGCCCCTTGGCGGATCAGTCCCGCTTCTCGATCTGACCCCGGATGGCGACGAACTCGGACTTCGCCTTGGCCGCCGAGGAGAAGTACATGACGATCATGCCGACGCTGCCGTGGTCGGCCCAGACGCAGACGCCGAGCGCGATGCCGGACGCCTTGCCGTCACCGCACTTCGCGACCCCGCCCAGCGGGCCCGGGTCGATGGTGGACATCTTGGTGACCGAGAGCGAGCTGCCCAGCCCCTTGACCGCGTCGTCCAGCTCCTGCTCGGGCAGGATGACCGGGCCGGACGCACCGGCCATCATCACCATGTTCTTGCTGGACGCGCTGCCGTAGAACGCGCTCACCGCGCCCGTCTCGTTGCGGACCTCGGACTTCATGTCGCGGACCATCTGGTCGGCGATCCGGCGCAGCTCCGGGTCGGTGCTCTTGGACCGGCCACCGAGGGTCGACGGGGTCACCAGCCGGATCGGGCCCGGGTCGTCGGCGCTCTCGGTGGGGGTCGGCTCGGGGGTCGGGCTGTCGGTCTCGACAGGGGTGGGGCTCGGGGTGGGCGACGTGACCGCGGTGGGCGTCGGCGACGGGGTCGGCGTCTTCGGGTCGTCGTCGTCGCTCAGGGCGACCCAGGTGAGGCCGCCGCCGCCGAGGCAGAGCACCAGGAGCCCGGCGAGCCCCAGCGACAGCAGCAGCGGCAGCTTCGACCGCTGGGGCGCGGGGGCGTGCGGGGGGCCCGGCGGGGAGCTGAACGGCGCGCCGCCGAAGCCGGCGTACCGCTGCGCGGCCGGGTCGGGGTAGCCGCCCGACCCGGCGGCACCCGGGTAGCCCGGTTGCGGGCCGGGATAACCGGGCTGCGGGGTGCCGGGATAGCCGGACGGGGCCGCGCCCGGGTAGCCGGGCTGCGGGGCCGCCTGATAGCCGGGCTGCGGGGCACCCGGATAGCCGGACGGTGGGGTGGCGGGCGGCCCGGAGTGGGGGGCGCCGGGGTAGCCCGACGGCGGGGTGGCGGGCGGCCCGGAGTGCGGGGCACCGGGGTAGCCGCCCTGCGCCGGGTCGGACTGCGGCCAGCCGCCGTACTGCGGGCCGGGGTAGGCGTCGGCCGGCGGGCCCGACTGCGGATCGGCGGGCCATCCGCCGGGCTGCGATCCCGACGGGTACGGCGTGGTGGGCCAGCCGCCACCCTGCGGCGGGGTGTGCGGGCCCTCGGGCGGCACCGGAGGGCCGTCGGAGTAGTGACCGGTGGGCGAGCCGTGCTCCGGCTGCCCGGACCAGGGATCGACCGGCGGTGAGGTCATCAGATCAGCTCCAGGCGAGGGTGAGAACGCGTGATGGTAGCCAGACGGAGCCCGGCCGCGCAGCCCCCCGAGTCTGACGAGGGTACGCAAACGACGATCGCGGTGGCCACGATATCCCGGGGGGAGGACATCGGCGGCCACCGCGATCGGCGGGGGAGCGGGGATGGTTCAGGCGCGCAGGCTGGCGGCCCCACGTGGCAGGAAACGCCGCCCGGTGACCCGCTCGGAGGTGCCGGTCCGGTCCAGGTACGGGGTGATCCCGCCCAGGTGGAACGGCCAACCGGCACCGAGGATCATGCACAGGTCGATGTCCTGCGCCTCGGCGACGACGCCCTCGTCGAGCATCAGCCGGATCTCCTGCGCCAGCGCGTCGAGGGCGTTCTGCCGGACCTGCTCGGCGGTGAGTGGCTGGTCCCCGACGACGAGCAGCTTGGCCACCTCGTCGTTGATTCGGTCCTCGACGACGATCGGCTGACCCGAGTCGGCGATCCGACGGAGATTCTCGCTGACGTCGAACCGGTCCGGGTACGCCGCGTGCAGGGTGCCGCCCACGTGGTACGCCACCGCCGGCCCGACCAGCTGGAGCAGGGCGAGCGGGCGCATCGGCAGCCCCAGCGGGTCCAGCGCGCTGTCCGCCACGTCGAGCGGGGTGCCCGCGTCGACGGCGGCGAACACGGTGCCCAGGAAGCGGGTGAGCAGCCGGTTGACCACGAACGCCGGGGCGTCGGAGACCAGCACCGAGGACTTCTTCAACTGCTTGCCCACGGCGAACGCGGTGGCCAGGGTGGCGTCGTCGGTCCGCTCGCCCCGGACGATCTCCAGCAGCGGCAGCACCGCCACCGGATTGAAGAAGTGGAAGCCGACCAGCCGCTGCGGGTGCTCCAGCTCGGCGGCCATCGCGGTGATCGACAGCGAGGAGGTGTTGGTGGCGAGCACCGCCTCCGGCGCGACGATCTTCTCCAGCTCGGCCCAGACCTGCTTCTTGACGTCCAGGTCCTCGAAGACGGCCTCGATGACGAAGTCGGCGTCGGCGAAGACGGACTTGTCGACCGAGCCCGAGACCAGGCCGTACAGCTTGGCGGCGGTGCCCTTGTCCATCCGGCCCTTGCTGACGGCCTTCTCGATCTGGGTGTGCACGTAGCCGACACCCTTGTCGACCCGGGACTGGTCGAGGTCGGTCAGCACGACCGGCACCTGGAGGCGGCGGGCGAACAGCAGGGCGAGCTGGCTGGCCATCAGGCCGGCGCCGACGATGCCGACCTTGGTGACCGGCCGGGCCAGGCCCTTGTCCGGCGCGCCGGCCGGCCGCTTGGCCCGCCGCTGCACCAGGTCGAAGGCGTACAGACCGCTGCGCAGCTCCTCCGAGAAGATCAGGTCGGCCAGCGCCTCGTCCTCGGCGGCGGTGCCGGTGGCGAAGTCGGCGTCCTTCGCCGTCTCCAGCAGGTCCAGCGCCTTGTAGGCGGCCGGGACCGCGCCGTGCAGCCGCGCATCGAGGGTCTGCCGGGCGAAGTAGAGCACGCCCGCCCACATGTCCCGGTCGACCTCGGGCCGGGTGACGGTGACCTCGCCCCGGACCACCCCGGCGGCCCATTCCAGCGACCGCTCCAAGAAGTCTGCCGGCTCCAGCAGCACGTCCGCGATGCCCATCTCGGCGGCCTGCTTCGGCTTGAGCATCTTGTTCTGCATCAGCGGGTTCTGCAGGATCACCTGGGTGGCGGCGGGGATGCCGATCAGGTTCGGCAGCAGTTGGGTGCCACCCCAGCCGGGCACCAGCCCCAGCGACACCTCGGGCAGGGCCAACGCCGCCGCGCCGCCGGACAGCGTCCGGTAGTGGCAGTGCAGGGCCAGTTCCAGTCCGCCGCCCATCGCCGCGCCGTTGACGAAGGCGAAGGTGGGTACGGCGCTGTCCCTGAGCCGGGCGAAGACCCGGTGGCCGAGCCGGCCGATCTCCAGCGCCTGCTCCCGGTCGGCCAGCGCGGGCAGGCTGGTGATGTCCGCGCCCACGCAGAAGATGTACGGCTTGCCGGTGACCGCGACGAACGCCGGCTCCGCGGCCAGGGCGGCGCTGATCGCCTCGTCGAGGCTGGCCAGGCCGGCCGGGCCGAAGGTGTTCGGCTTGGTGTGGTCGAGGCCGTTGTCCAGGGTGATCAGGGCGGCGGGCCGGTCCAGCCCGGGTACGTTCACCTGACGCAGCAGCGCCCGGGTGACGACCTCGTTCGGTGCGCTGAGGCTCATTTGTCTGCACCCTCCCAGTTCGGGTTCTCCCAGATGACCGTGCCGCCCATGCCGATGCCGATGCACATGGCGGTGAGGCCGTAGCGCACCTCGGGGTGCTCGGCGAACTGCCTGGCGAGCTGCGTCATCAGCCGTACGCCGGAGGAGGCGAGCGGGTGACCGATGGCGATCGCGCCGCCCCACGGGTTGACCCGGGGGTCGTCGTCGGCGATGCCGAAGTGGTCGAGGAAGGCGAGCACCTGCACGGCGAACGCCTCGTTCAGTTCGAACAGGCCGATGTCGTCGATGCTCAGGCCGGCGATGCGCAGTGCCTTCTCGGTCGACGGGATCGGGCCGACGCCCATCACCTCGGGCTCGACGCCGACGTAGCCGTACGACACCAGCCGCATCGCGACCGGCAGGCCCAGCTCACGGGCGGTGGCCTCGTCGGCGAGCAGGCTGGCGGTGGCACCGTCGTTGAGGCCGGCCGCGTTGCCGGCGGTGACCTTGCCGTGCGGGCGGAACGGGGTCTTCAGGGTGGCCAGCTTCTCAAGCGAGGTCTCCCGGGGCGCCTCGTCGGCGGTGGCGAGGCCCCAGCCGCCGTCGGCGTCGCGGATCGCGACCGGCACCAGGTCGGCCTGGAGCTTGCCGTCGGCGTACGCCTTGGCGGTCTTGAGCTGCGAGGCGAGCGCGAACGCGTCGGTGCGCTCCTTGGTGATGTGCGGGACCCGGTCGTGCAGGTTCTCGGCGGTGGCCCCCATCACCAGGGCGGACGGGTCGACCAGCTTCTCGGCGATGATCCGCGGGTTGGGGTCGACGCCCTCGCCCATCGGGTGCCGGCCCATGTGCTCGACACCACCGGCGATGGCGATGTCGTACGCGCCCATCGCGATGCCACCGGCGACGGCGGTGACGGCGGTCATCGCCCCGGCGCACATCCGGTCGACGGAGAAGCCGGGGACGGTCTTGGGCAGGCCGGACAGCAGGGCGGCGGTGCGGCCGATGGTGAGGCCCTGGTCGCCGATCTGGGTGGTGGCGGCGACTGCCACCTCCTCGACCCGCTCCGGGGGCAGCTGCGGATTGCGGCGCAGCAGCTCACGGATGCAGCGGATGACCAGGTCGTCGGCGCGGGTGTTGGCGTACATGCCACCCGCCTTGCCGAACGGGGTGCGGACACCGTCGACGAAGACGACATCCCGAACTTCTCGGGGCACTTGGAGCCTCCTTATCGACCACGACCCGGCCGACGCGCCGCGGGGGCGGCACGGGCCGGGTGAGGGTCGGCCGGCACTGGCGTTTCCCGAGGAATGCTACTCGCCAGTAACCATAGCCGTCACCACCCCCGGTGTGGCCCACCCCACACTCGCCGACCGGGTGCGCCGGTGGTGACGGCGCACCCGGGTCCCCGGCGGGCGGGGCGGTGGCTCAGGCCCGGGGCACGGGCAGCAGTGCCTCGGCGAGCGCGGGCAGCAGGAGCGAGAGCTGCCACTGGCGCGCGCCGTAGCCGCGCAGCACCTCGGTGACGGTGTCCACGGTGATCTCGTCGGGCGGCTGCCAGGCCAGCCGACGGACCGAGTCCGGGGTGATCAGGTTCTCCGGCGGGAGCCGGTGCTCACCGGCGACGCGGACCACCACCTCCCGGCAGCGCGCCAGCCGCCCGGCGGCCACCGGGTCGCGCTCCGCCCACCGGTGCGGCGGGGGCGGCCCCTCCACCGTCGGGGTGACCGGCAACGCGTCGTCGGCCAACTGGCGGGCCTCGTCGAGCGCCGTCAGCCAGGACCGGGCCAGCCGGCGCACCGACCGGCCGCCGAACCCGGGCAGGGTCAGCAGCGTCTTCTCGTCCTTCGGGTCCAGCTCGGCGGCGGCGATGATCGCCGAGTCGGGCAGCACCCGGCCCGGAGCGGCGTCGCGGCGCACGGCGATCTGGTCCCGGGCGTACCACAGGGCCCGGACCCGGGCCTGCGCCCGCGCCCCCCGGACCCGGTGGATGCCGGAGGTCCGCCGCCACGGCTCCGCCCGCACCCGGGGCGGCCGGGTGGCCCAGGTGATCAGCGCGGCGAACTCCTCCGCCGCCCACGCCGACTTGCCCTGCGCCTGGAGCTCCGCGTCCAACGCGTCGCGCAGGTCGACGAGCATCTCCACGTCCAGCGCCGCGTAGGTCAGCCAGGACTCGGGCAGCGGACGGCTGGACCAGTCGGCCGCCGAGTGGTGCTTCTCCAGGGTGTAGCCGAGCAACTGCTCGGTCAGCGCGGCCAGGCCGACCCGCTCGAAGCCGGCGAGCCGCGCGGCCAGCTCGGTGTCGAACAACCGGCGCGGACGCAACCCCAGCTCGGCCAGGCAGGCCAGATCCTGGCTGGCGGCGTGCAGCACCCATTCGGCGTCGCCGATCGCCTCGTCGAGGGCGGTCAGGTCGGGCAGTGGCAGCGGGTCGATCAGCGTGGTGCCGGCCCCCTCCCGGCGCAGCTGCACCAGGTAGGCCCGCTGGCTGTAGCGGTATCCGGAGGCCCGCTCGGCGTCCAGGGCCACCGGGCCGGTGCCCGCCGCGAAGCGGGCCACGACCTCGTCCAGCTCGGCGGGGGTGGCCACCGGCTGGGGGGTGCCGTCGCGGGGCGCGGTCAGCGGTACGGGCCCGCCGGAGGGCTGCTCGGTGCCCGCGTCCGCCGGCTCCGCGACGGCCGGGGGCGGAACGTCTGCCGTACGGCTTTCGGCGGCCCGACGGCGCAGGGGTGGTTCGTCGGTCACCTGGCAACCCTAGTGCGCCCGGGCGACATGGTGTGCGCAGGCGGTCCGGTGTGTGTCGTCCCGGTGTCCGGCAGGGGTCCGGGCGGTGGGGACGGCCACCTCGCGGGTGAGACATTCCGCGTCGGGCGGGACGTCCCCGGGGCGTCGGGGACATCCGCTTGTGCTCCGGGCGTGTCGCGCCGCTACCGGCGGAGCGGCCGGTGGTCAGGCCGCGCCGGCCGGCCGGCGGTCGGTGAGCGCGGTGACGCCGGGCGGCGGCAGCCCCGCGGTGGAGGCGAGCAGCGCGCACCACGCCGACAGGTGCGCGCCCAGGTCCTCGCCGAGCGGCGTCCACGACGCCCGGATCTCGACGTCCCCGGCGGCGGGCGGGCCGGCCAGGTCGCCGAACCGGGTCGACACGGTCTGGGTGACCGTGCCACCGGCCGCCCGGTAGCACGCCCGGTGCGCCTCCAACGCGTCGGTGAGCCAGGTCCAGCCCACCCCGGGCAGCAGCGGATCGGCGGCCAGGTCGACCTCCAGGTCGGCGGTCACGTAGGTGACCAGCCGCAGGGTGCCCTGCCAGGCGTCGTGCCCGGCCGGGTCGTGCAGCAGGATCAGCCGCCCGTCGGCCACCTCGTCGTCGTCGCGCAGCACGGTGGCGGAGAGGGCGAACGCGTAGGGGGCGAGCCGCTGGGGCGCGCCGACCTCCTCCAGGACGATCTCCGCCCGGGGGGTGACCGACCGCAGGCCGGCGACCGCGCGGGCGAACGTCTCCGGGAGCGCGATCGGGGGGGCCATGACCGGCAGCCTATGCCGACACGCCGTCGCCCGCCGGGACGGCACGCCGAAGTGCCGCGTCCCGCCGCCGACCGGGACGTTCCGGTGGTCCGCGCGGCACCGTCGGCCGGGCGGGCCGTGCACCCGGGCCACGTCGGCCGGGCGGGACGGGCACCCGGCCACCGTCGACCGGCGCGGGCCGTGCACCCGGGCCCGTCGCCGACCGGCGCGCGCCGGGGGCGCGGGTCACAAATGGCGGCGCTGCCCGTCGGGCCCGCGCGGGTGCGTGGCACGATTGCCGCGATGACCACCGACACCACGGGCACCGCCGCCCGAGACGGAGAATCCCGCCGCAGCGGGCCGGCCCACTCGCCCTTCGTCCGGGCCTGCCGCCGGGAGTCCGTCCCGCACACCCCGGTCTGGTTCATGCGCCAGGCCGGCCGGTCCCTGCCGGAATACCGGGAGATCCGGGCCAACGTGGGGATGCTCGACTCCTGCCGCCGGCCGGACCTGGTCACCGAGATCACCCTCCAACCGGTCCGCCGGCACGGCGTCGACGCGGCGATCCTGTTCAGCGACATCGTCGTCCCGGTCGCCGCGGCCGGCGTCGACCTGGACATCGTCGCCGGCACCGGGCCGGTGGTGGCCGAGCCGGTGCGCACCGTCGCCGACGTCGAGCGGGTCCGCCGCCTCGACCGCACCGACGTGTCCTACGTGGACGAAGCGGTCCGGCTGCTCGTCGCCGAGCTGGGCGACACCCCGCTGATCGGCTTCGCGGGCGCGCCGTTCACCCTGGCCAGCTACCTGGTCGAGGGCGGGCCCTCGCGGACCCACGCCAGGACCAAGGCGATGATGTACGGCCAGCCCGAGCTGTGGCACGCGCTCTGCGCCCGGCTCGCCGAGGTCACCCTGGCGTTCCTGCGGGTGCAGGTCGACGCCGGGGTCTCCGCCGTGCAGCTCTTCGACTCCTGGGCCGGGGCCCTGTCGGAGGCCGACTACCGCCGCTTCGTCCTGCCGCACTCCACCGCCGTGCTGTCCGGCCTGGCCGACGCGGGGGTGCCCCGGATCCACTTCGGGGTGGGCACCGCCGAACTGCTCGGCGCGATGGGGGAGGCCGGGGCCGACGTGGTCGGCGTCGACTGGCGTACCCCGCTGGACGTGGCGACCCGCCGGATCGGTCCGGACCGGGCCGTGCAGGGCAACCTCGACCCGACCGTGCTGTTCGCCCCCTGGCCGGTGATCGAGGCCGAGGTGCGGCGGATCGTCGAGCAGGGCCGGGCCGCCCCCGGACACGTGTTCAACCTCGGTCACGGCGTGCTGCCGGAGACCGACCCCGAGGTGCTGACCCGGGTGGTCGCGCTGGTGCACGAGGTGTCCGCGCGCCGGGACGAGCAGGGCTGAGCGGTGCGGGCGCGGCCGTGGCGGGTGGCGGTGGTCGGTGGCGGGATCACCGGCCTGGCCGCCGCGGTCCGGCTGCGCGACCGCGCCCCCGCCGACACCGAGATCACCGTGTACGAGCAGTCCGGCGCGCTCGGTGGCAAGCTGCGCACCGGTGAGCTGGCCGGCCGGCCGGTGGAGTTCGGCGCGGAGTCGTTCCTGATGCGGGACCCGGCCGGGGGCGAGTCCGCCGCGGTGGCCCTGGCCCGCCGGCTCGGCCTGGCCGGGCGGATCGTGCACCCCACCGTCGGGCAGGCGGCGCTCGTCGTCGACGGCGGGCTGCGCCCGATCCCCGGCGGCACGCTGGTCGGCGTACCCGGGGATCTGGCGGCGGTGGCGACGGTCGCCGAGCCCACGGCGGACGCCGACCGCGACGGCGGCCGGCCGCTGCTCGACGCGGACCAGGACGTCTCGGTCGGCGCGCTGGTCCGGGCCCGGTTCGGCGAGCAGGTGGTGCAGCGGCTGGTCGACCCGATGCTCGGGGGCGTCTACGCCGGGCGGGCCGACGACCTGTCCCTGGTCACCACCATGCCGGCGTTGGCCCGCGCGGCGCGGGTGGAACACACCCTGGTTGGGGCGGTCCGGGCCGCGCAGGCTGCCGCGCCCCGCGCCCCCGGCGCACCGGTCTTCGGCACCCTGGACGGCGGGCTGAGCACCCTGGTCGAGGCGGCGGCCACGGCCAGCGGCGCGACGATCCGCCGCAACGCGGCGGTCCGCGAGCTGACCCCGGTCGGCGGCGGCTGGCGGCTGACCGTCGGGCCGACCCGCGACCCGGAGTCGGTCGAGGCGGACGCGGTGCTGCTCACCGTGCCGGCCCGCCCCACCGCCCGGCTG
>NZ_JBMDWU010000046.1:0-15207 GCF_048594385.1 Micromonospora sp.
GACCGGGGCAGCACCGGAGTCGGGCGACCAGGGCGGCACCGGGGTCCGGCGGCCGGGCCGTGCGCCGTGGGGCCCGGCGACCGGGCCGCGCCACGGAGTCCGGCGGGTGGGGCCGCCGGGCGGTGCCGGCGACCCCGACCGGCGTCAGCGCACGCCGAGCAGGTCGACGACGAAGACCAGGGTCTCGTTCGGCTTGATCACGCCGCCCGCGCCCCGGCTGCCGTAGCCCAGGTGCGGCGGGATGGTGAGCCGACGGCGACCGCCGACCTTCATCCCCACCACGCCCTGGTCCCAGCCGGCGATGACCTGACCGCCGCCGAGCGGGAACTCGAACGCCTCGCCCCGGTTCCAGGACGCGTCGAACTCGCGGCCGGTGGAGTGGGACACCCCCACGTAGTGCACGTTGGCGAGCTGGCCGGGACGCGCCTCCGGGCCCTCCCCGACGGTGATGTCCTCGATCACCAGGTCGGCCGGGGCCGCACCCTCGATCGGGCCGATCTCCGGCTTGCCTGCCTGGGGCGTGTTCATCTGCTGTTCTCCTCTGTCGTCACCCGATCGTCCGGACGGTGTCGATCCTGCCCGATCGCGAGCGCGTCGGCTGCCGCGGGCCCCACCGACCGGGCCCCGCGCGTCGCGGGACCCGGCCCGGCCGTAGCCGCCGTACACGTATCCCGCCCGCAGGCCGGACGCGGACGCGGCAGGGGCGCCACCGTGGCGGTGGCGCCCCTGCCGGTCGGTCGACCACCCGGGTGGGTGGGACCTGTCACCTGAGCCAGCCGAACCGGCGGACCAGCGGGAGGGTGGCCCAGACCCGACCGAGGCCGAGGGTGTTCCCCGCGCCGACCAGGGCGAGGCCGGCGAGCACTGCGGCGTAGATCAGGTGGTCGTCCATGAAGGGGTTGTTCTCGGGAGGCAGGACGGCGGTCCACATCAGCACCATGAGCAGGCCACCGGCGACGGCGGCGATCCGCATCCCGATGCCGAGCAGCAGGGCCACCCCGATGCCGGCCAGGCCGATCATGAACAGCCAGTCGGCCCAGGCCGCTCCGGCGATGTCCTGGTAGATCCCCTGGAACGGACCCTTCGCGCCGAAGGCGAGGAAACCCTTGGTCGGGCTGCCGCCGTTGATCCAGGCGTTCTTCGCCGGGGTCTCGTGGCCGAGGCCGAACAGCTTGTCCAGGAAGGCCCAGAGGAAGATCCAGCCGAGGGCCAGCCGGGTTCCGGCCCAGACGTACCGGGCGGCCCGCTGGCGGGTGGTCTCGGTTCCGGCCACCGGTGCGATGTTCCTGGCGGTGGTGTTCCGCTCGATCGTCGCGGTCATGGTCTCCACGTCCCTTCTCTGCCTGGCACCGCACTTCCCGGTGGCAGTTACATTCCACGCCGGTCGGCGCGGTCCCGGCAGGGCCGACCGGTCCGTGCCGGGACGGGACCTAAGTCCCCTGGTACGGGCGTCCGGACGGGACCTTCGGCCTCGGGTCTACCGGTCCACCCGCCCCTGTCCCGGCCGGTCGGCGCGGTCCTAGCGTCGGACGGGAGAACCGGGCGAGGAGGTCGTGATGAGGACGTGGCAGGTGGACGACGTGATGACCCGGGAGGTCGCCACGGTGGGGGAGGAGACCCCGTACCGGGTGATCGTCGACATGCTGATCCGTCGGGGCATCAGCGCCGTGCCGGTGGTGGACGACTTCCGTCGGGTGCTGGGGGTGGTGTCCGAGGCGGACCTGCTGCACAAGGTGGAGCACTCCGGAGCGCAGGAGGAACGTCGGGTCTTCACCGGGCGGCGGCGTCGGGTGTCCCGGGAGAAGGCCGGGGCGCTGCTGGCGAAGGAGCTGATGACGGCCCCGGCCGTCACCACCTTCCCGGGTGCGTCGCTGCCGGCGGCGGCCCGGCTGATGGACCGGGAGGAGGTCAAGCGGCTGCCCGTCCTGGACGACCTGGGCCGGCTGGTCGGCATCGTCACCCGCAGCGACCTGCTGCGGGTGCACCTGCGCACCGACGCCGAGATCCGTGAGGACGTGGTGCAGGAGGTGCTGCGCCGGGTGCTCGCCGTGCGGGACGGGCTGGTCACCGTGCAGGTCCGCGACGGCGCGGTGCGGTTGGACGGCCGGCTGGACCGGCGGACCGCCGCCGAGCTGGCGGAGAAACTCGCCGGCCAGGTCAGCGGCGTGGTCCAGGTCACCAGCACCATCGGGTACGACGTGGACGACGCCGGTCTGACCGAGCGGGGGATCACCCCGGTGGCCTGACCGTCGACGCCGGGGCCCGCCCGGGGACGGTCAGACCGGGGTGGCCAGTTGGGCGGCGAGCAGGGCCGGCGCCTCGGCCAGCGACGGGCCGTACCAGGTGAGGTGGCGGCCGGAGACCAGCGCACAGGGGACGCCGGGGAAGGCGTCCGGCCCGTCGTCGGCGGTGAACGCGTACGGCTCGTCGGGGAGGACCACCAGATCGGGGCGGCGGGCCCGCAGCGCGTCGAGGTCGGGACGCGGATAACGGTCCGGGTCGTCGTCGTACACGTTGACCACGCCGAGCCGGCACAGCACGTCCCCGGCGAAGGTGTCCCCGCCGAGCACCACCCACGGCCGCCGCCACACCGGCACCACGGCCCGCCGCACGGGGCCCGTGCCGGTGGGGGCGGCCCAGGCCCGGCGGGCGTCGCGCAGCCAGCCCGGCTCCCCGGTCACCCCCAGCGCGGCGAGCACCCCGGCCAGCTCGTCGAGGGCCTGCGGCACGGTCCGGGGGTAGGTGACCAGCACCGGAACCCCGGCCGCGGTGAGCGCGTCCGCGTCGGCGCGGCGGTTCTCCTCCACGTTGAGCAGCACCAGGTCCGGCCGCAGCGCCCGGACCCGGTCCAGGTCGGGGTACTTGCTGCCGCCGACCCGGGCCACGTCCAACCCCGCCGGGTGTATGCACCAGTCGGTCGCGCCGACCAGCAGCTCCGGCGCGGTCACCGCCACCGCCTCGGTCAGCGACGGCACCAACGAGACCACCCGCACGTCGTCGTCCTCCCGTCCTCAGTGGGCGGCGCTGGCGACGGTCTCCCGGGCCACCGTCGCCACCGGGACACCCTCCCGGGCCGCCCAGTCGACGGCGTGCCGCACCTCGGCCACCGGCAACGGCCGCCGGTCGGTCACGGTGACCGCCGTGTGCACCGCGAAGGACACGAACGGGTACGACCGGGCCAGCCCGGCCACGCAGTCGTGCACCTGACCGGCCACCGCCAACGCCTCGTCGCGGGTCAACGCCGGCAGTACCAGCAGGTACTCGTCGGCGGTGAGGCGGACGGCCCGGTCGACCGGGCGCAGCGGGGCGGTCAGCGCGGCGATCACGGCCTGCGCCTCGCGGGCGGCGCTGCGTCGCCCGAACCGTTCCGGGGCGCCGGCCGGCTCACCGACGCGCACCCCGATCAGGGCCACCGGCAGGGTGCCGGCGGCGGTCACCCCGTCCATCCCGGTCCAGTGGCGCAGTGCCGGCTCGTCCACCAGCCCCGGCGGGCCGTCCACCGGCTCGGCGTGCCGGCCCGGCCCGCCACGGTGGGCGCGTTCTGCCCGGTCGGCCATCAGCCGCAACGCCGCCTCGGCCCGGCTCTCCCCGGGGGTCGCCGGTAGGTCCCGGACCCGGTGCAGCACCTGGTCGATCGTGGTCAGCGCGACCGGGGGGAGCCGGTCGCCGAGCTGGGTGCGCAGCCGGATCACCTCGTGCAGCGCCTCGTCGCGGCGGAAGCCCCAGCGGCCGGCGAAGAGCCGCCCCTGTTCCAGGGTGTCGGCCGGCACCGCCTCCCGGCGGTCCCGGGCCACCAGGCTCGCCCCGAACCGGGGGGTCAGCGCCACCACGCTCCACTCGCGGGCCAGTTCCTCGGTGTCGTCGAGCGTCACCGGGTACACCCCGGCGGGCAGCTCCGGCGGTGTCTGCCCGACCGACCCGACCACGGTGACCGTCGCGCCGGCCGCGATCCGGGCGTAGCGTTCCCGCTCCCGCAGGAAGTACGGCATCCGCTGGAACAGGGCGATCACCACCAGCGGGCCGTCCTCGGCGGTGGCCAGCGCCGACCGCTCGATGGCGTGGGAGACCGTGACGAGACTCCGCTTGGTCAACAGTTCCGGGGCCGGTCCGTCGTGCAGCACCCCGTGAGCGTAGAGATCGCGCCCGGGGCGCACCAACCGCCTGGTGCCGCGTCCGTCGCCCGAACCGGCGGGGCGGAGATCGCCCTCGACGTCCTAGACTCGGCCGGTCACTTTCGCCTGCCACGGACGGACCGACCCGACGATGACGCGTACCGCCACCGACGACGACGCCCGGCTGCGGCCGGTCCCGTCCGGTGCCGCGCCGCTGTTCGTCCGGGCCGGCCAGGCCGTGTACGCCGCCCGTCGGCTCGGTGACCTGGTGACACGGCGGCCGGCCGGGGTCACCGGGCACCAGTGGAGTTCCGCCCTGCGCGAGGAGTTCGACCACGTCGTCTGCGCGGCCGACACCGGTGTGCCGCTGTTCGCCCTGACCGTCGGCCCGACCGCGCCCCCGGGTTCGGCCGGGCAGCGGGCCGGGCGGATGGCCGCCGCGGTGTGCGCCGCCGTGGGCCTGCCGGTGCTGCGGATCGGCTCGCCGACGCTGCGGGCCGCCGGGCACGGCCGGCGCATCGTCACGTACGTCATCGACGCGCGCGCCTATGCCGCCGGGGCCGCACCGGACGGGTCGGACGACGCCCCGGTGGGTTTCCGGGACATCGTCGGCCGGCTACCGGACGGGCGAACCGGGCCGGTCAACGACCTCGGCTCGTTGTCCCGGGCGGCGGCCGTCGAGGCGTACGTGTCGCGGCGGCTCAGCGATCCGATCGTGCGGGGCTTGCACGTGTTGTGGCGCGACGGGACGGCCGAGGGGTGGAGCTGGGTCGAGGTGCGTCCCGGCCGGTGCCTGGTGGAGCGGGTCACGGTGCACGAGGCGCGGCTGCGCTGCGGGGTGGACCCGGGCCGGCTGGCCGAGGATCTCGCGGCGGTGGCGGTGGGCGAACGGCTCGCCGGGGCGGACAACGCGGAACCGGTCCTGCTCGACCGGGACGAGCTGCGCCGGCAGATCCGCGCCCTGCGGGACCGGCGCGACGAGTTGGGCGCCCCGTTCGCGTTCGAGCACCTCTGCGTGGACTGACCGCCACCGAAACGACCTGCCGCCGAACGACCCGCCGTCATTTTCCGGCGACGGTTGGTGACATTGCGGCCCGCCCGGAAATCGGTCCGGGATTCCTCGATCCGCGTTGAACCTTCGCCGATGCGGGCCCGTACCTAAGCGGGAATGGACAGGATCTTCCCAGCCGCGCCACCCGACGCGGCGGACGGTGCGGAAAGGCATCGTCGGCCATCGACGTGCGACCGGAACGTCGCAGCGTCTCCGGCGGGGGTGACCGACCCGGAAAGGGTCTCCTCGTCGGGGGCGCGAGTCAGGTACCGGATCGAGAAGGAGAGCAATTCGATGCGCAGGTCCACAGGGGCACGCCGGTCTTCCGGTAACGCGCGGAGCAAGCGGCTGCTGGCGGCGGTCGGTGCGCTCGTCGTCTTCGGCGGTATCGCCGCCGTCACCCAGATCTCCTCGGCCGGGGACAAGCCGAGGCAGCAGACCCGCAACGTCTCGTCGGCCTGCGTCGCACCGAGCCCCGGTGCCACCTCGCCGAGCGGGCGCGGCAGCACCACCCAGACGTGGCAGAACGGCAGATGGGTCCGCAACCACTGGGGTGACGGGCAGATGTCCGTCGCCGAGTGCCAGGCCGTCAAGGCCGGCAACGCGCCGGTGACCACGCTGGCCTCGACGGTGGCCTGCCCGGAGGTCACCCCCCGGCTGCCGCAGATCCCGGCCCAGGCCAAGGCCGAGGTGGACAAGGAACTCGCCCTGCTCAAGACCCAGATCGACGACGCCAACAAGCGGTTGGCGGCCGAGGGGCGCAACGGCAAGGCGTTCATCGACAACGCCATCCTCGGCCCGCTGGCCGACAAGCGCCGGTCGGCGCTGAACCGGATCGCCACCGCGATCGGCCGCTTCGCCCAGCGCCCGCAGGGCCTGGAGCAGCTCGCCGGCTGCCAGGTGGCGGCCAACAACGGCGGCAACAACGGTGGTCAGAACGGCAATAACGGCGGCCAGAACGGCAACAACGGGAACAACGGCGGCCAGAACGGCAACAACGGCAACAACGGCGGCCAGAACAACAACGGCGGTAACAACGGCAACAACGGCAACGCGCTGGGCGTGCTGGCCAAGGACTGCGCCAACAGCCGGTTGCAGGCGCACGACGGCTTCCAGAACGGCAACCGGTGCGTCAGCACCGCGTTCGGCGAGGTGGGCGCGGCGGCCAACAACCCGTCGCTGCTGATCACCCAGTTCCCCAACCAGGTGCAGCGCAACCAGGCGTTCACCCTGAAGGTCTCCACCCGCAACCTGGTCCGTGACCGGTTCCTGGCGGCCGGCCAGGGCGGCTACTACCTGGAGAGTTCGGTGCTCAACGGTCAGGGCCTGACCCGCGGTCACTTCCACACCGCCTGCCGGATGCTCCAGAACACCAACCAGGCGCCCTCGAACCCGCAGGACGTGCCGGCGTTCTTCGTCGCCACCGAGGACGGCAAGGGCGGCAACCAGGCCGACGACGTGACCATCCAGATCCCGGGCCTGCCGCAGTCGGGTACGGCGCAGTGCGCGGTCTGGGCCGGCGACGGCTCGCACCGGGTGCCGATGATGGAGCGGGCCAACCAGACCCCCGCCTTCGACGTGGTGCGCATCCGGGTCAACTGACCCGACCGGCAACGACTGCGGGCCACCCCGGGACTTCCCGGGGTGGCCCGCAGTCGTTGCGTGCCCGCCCCGGGTGCGTGCGGCGGGCGGACAGCGTACCGGCGGATGTTTTCGGTGCGGGGTCGTCGGATGGACATTGTGGACACGGCAAAAACGCCGGGGTCACGCTGATATCCCAGCGTGACCCCGGCGTGCCCGTTCGTGAACCGGCCCGCTGTCAGCGGTTCTTCCACGCCTCCACGACCGAGACCGGGATGCGCCCGCGCTCGGAGATTTCGTGTCCGTTCTTGGTCGCCCATTCCCGGATGGCGCGGTTCTGCTCGCGATCCATTCCCGAGACGCCGGGCCGGGCGGGGCGCCGGGCGGGGCGACCGGCCTCGACGGCGCCTCGGCCCATTCGACGGCCAGCGGTGATGTAGGCGTCGAGCGCCTTGCGCAGCACCCCCGCGTTCTCGTCGGAGAGGTCGATGGTGTACGCCGCCCCATCCAGGCTGAACTCGACGGTCCGATCGGCCTTTCCGCCGTCGAGGTCGTCGGTCAGAACGGTGATTACTTTCCTTGCCATCGCCATTACTCCCTGTGGTGATCGGGGTGTGCTAAGAGTTTGACGTATCTGACGGCAAATCCGCAACAATATGCCTCCCTTTCATTTGGCGGGTCGCGCCAATCCTGGGAAATCCGGGTGCGGCCAATGCTGGCCGGCGGTGGCGGTACGGCTGGGATGTGTCCTGAGTCACACGTCGGAACATGGGGCACGGTTTGTGACTTGAGTGAGACACGCTCAACCTCAAGTGATGGCAGGTGCTCGATGGCAACCCTTCCGGTACTTCCCCTGACCGACGTCGTCCTGCTGCCCGGCATGGTCATCCCGGTGACCCTCGACCCGACCACCCAGGCCGCCGTCGACGCCGCCCGGGCCAGCGGCGACAAGACCCTGCTCGCCGTCCCCCGCATCGACGGCGAGTACGGCCCCGTCGGCACGATCGCCACCATCGAGAAGGTGGGCCGCCTTCCCGACGGTGAGCCCGCCGCCGTGGTGCGTGGCCTCGCCCGCGCCCGGATCGGCTCCGGCGTCCCCGGACCCGGCGCGGCCCTCTGGGTGGAGGCCACCCGGCTCGACGAACCCGCCCCCGCCGGCCGCGCCCGTGACCTGGCCCGCGAGTACCGCGCCCTGATGACCTCCGTGCTCCAGCAGCGGGGCGCCTGGCAGGTCATCGACGCGATGGAGCGGATGACCGACCTGTCCGAACTCGCCGACGCGGCCGGTTACGCGCCCTGGCTCAGCCTGGCGCAGAAGACCGAACTGCTCGCCGCCCAGGACGTCACCGCCCGGCTGGAACTGCTCGTCGGCTGGGTGAAGGACCACCTGGCCGAGCAGGAGGTCACCGAGCAGATCAACAGCGACGTCCGGGAGGGGCTGGAGAAGTCCCAACGGGAGTTCCTGCTCCGCCAGCAGCTCGCCGCGATCCGCAAGGAACTCGGCGAGGACGAGCCGGACGGCTCCGCCGACTACCGCTCCCGGGTGGAGTCCGCCGACCTGCCGGACAAGGTCCGCGAGGCGGCGCTGCGCGAGGTCGGCAAGCTGGAGCGGGCCAGCGACGCCTCACCCGAGGCGGGCTGGATCCGCACCTGGCTGGACACGGTGCTGGAGATGCCGTGGAGCACGCGTACCGAGGACAACACCGACCTGACGGCGGCGCGGGCGGTGCTCGACGCCGACCACGCCGGCCTGGCCGACGTCAAGGACCGCATCCTGGAATACCTGGCGGTGCGCAACCGGCGTGCCGAGCGCAACCGCGGGGTGGTCGGTGGCCGCGGCTCCGGCGCGGTGCTCGCCCTCGCGTGCCCGCCCGGGGGCGGCAAGTCCAGCCTCGGCGAGTCGGTCGCCCGGGCGCTGGGCCGCAACTTCGTCCGGGTCTCCCTCGGCGGCGTCCGTGACGAGGCCGAGATCCGCGGCCACCGGCGCACCTACGTCGGCGCGCTGCCCGGCCGGATCGTCCGCGCGCTGCGCGAGGCCGGCTCGATGAACCCGGTGGTGCTCCTCGACGAGGTCGACAAGCTCGCCGCCGGGTACGCCGGGGACCCGGCCGCCGCCCTGCTGGAGGTGCTCGACCCGGCCCAGAACCACACCTTCCGCGACCACTACCTCGAAGTCGACCTCGATCTGTCCGACGTGCTCTTCCTGGCCACCGCCAACGTGGTGGAGACCATCCCCGGCCCGTTGCTGGACCGGATGGAACTGGTCACCCTGGACGGGTACACCGAGGACGAGAAGGTCGCCATCGCCCGCGACCACCTGCTGCCCCGGCAGCTCCAGCGGGCCGGCCTGACCGCCGACGAGGTGACCGTCACCGACGAGGTGCTGGCGTTGATCGCCGGTGAGTACACCCGCGAGGCGGGTGTCCGGCAGCTCGAACGGGCCCTGGCGAAGATCCTGCGCAAGGTCGCCGTGGCCCTGGCCACCGACCCGACCCCGGTCCGGGTCGACACCGACACCCTGGCCCGCTACCTGGGCCGGCCGAAGTTCACCCCGGAATCGGCCGAGCGCACGGCGGTGCCCGGCGTGGCCACCGGCCTGGCCGTCACCGGCGCCGGCGGCGACGTGCTCTTCATCGAGGCCACCAGCATGGACGGTGAGCCGGGGCTGACCCTCACCGGGCAGCTCGGTGACGTGATGAAGGAGTCCGCCCACATCGCGCTGTCCTACCTGCGCGCCAACGGGCGGCGCTACGGCCTCGACCCGAACGTCCTGGCCGGACGCCGGATCCACCTGCACGTGCCGGCCGGTGCGGTGCCCAAGGACGGCCCGAGCGCCGGCATCACCATGGTCACCGCGCTGGCGTCCCTGGTGACCGGCCGACCGGTCCGGCCCGAGTTCGGGATGACCGGTGAGGTGACACTGTCCGGCCGGGTACTGCCCATCGGCGGGGTGAAGCAGAAGCTGCTCGCCGCGCACCGGGCCGGCCTGACCGAGGTGATCATCCCGGCCCGTAACGAGCCCGACCTCGACGACCTGCCCACCGAGGTGCGCGAGGCGCTGACCGTGCACACCCTGGCCGACGTGGCCGACGTGCTCGCCCTGGCGTTGCGCCCGGCCGAGATCGACGCGGACACGCTCGGCGGTCGACCGGTCGGCGCCGCCTGACCGGAACCCACCCACGGCCCCCGACGTCGCGCCCGGCGTCGGGGGCCGCTGCGGCCCCGTAATCTGGACCCCTCCCGTTTCCCGCGTCCGCCACCGCCCGGTGGCACCCCCGGAGGCGACCACCCGTGAACATGTTCCTGTGGATCGTGCAGATCCTGCTCGCCGCGCTCTTCGCCGGCGCGGGACTGACCAAACTCATCCAGCCCAAGGAGAAGCTGCTCGACCGGATGGCCTGGGTGCGGAACACCCCGCCGCTGCAGGTCAAGGCGCTCGGCGCGGCCGAGGTGCTGGCCGCGCTGGGGCTGGTCCTGCCCGGCCTCACCGGCATCGCCACGGTGCTCACCCCGCTGGCCGCCGTCGGGCTGGTCATCGTGATGGTCGGCGCGGTCGTGGTGCACGCCCGCGCCAAGGAACACCCCGGCACCGCGCTGACCGTGGTGCTGCTGGTCCTGGCGGCGATCGTCGCCTGGGGCCGGTTCGGGCCGTACCCGCTCTGACGAACGCGACCGGCCCGCGCCCCGTCGAGGGGGTGCGGGCCGGTGTCGCGTCCGGGTCAGCGCCCGTCGACGCCGCGGTCGCGGCGTACGGTCGCCTTGCGGCCCTTGATGGTGCTGTTGCGCAGCCCGGCGATCACCTCGTCGGCGACGCCCTGCGGCACCTCCACCAGCGAGAACCGGTCGGCGATCTCGATCGAGCCGATGTCCCGGCCGCTGACCCGGGTCTCCCCGGTGATCGCGCCGACCAGATCCTGCGGGCGGACCCCGGCCCGGCGGCCCAGACCGATGAAGACCTGCGCGGTGCCGCCCGTGCGGGGCCGGCCACCGCCGCGCCGCTCCCCGCCCCGGCTGTCGAACCCCGGCCGGGCCTCGCGGGGCGGGCGGACCGCCACCTGCGGGATCTCCTCCTCGTCGTCGGAGCCCGGCAGGGCCGCCTCGTGGGCCAGCTTGACCGCCGCCAGCGCCACCTCCATCAGGTCGAACTCGTCCGACAGCGACTCGACGATCACCCGGAACGGGTCCAGGTCGTCCTCCAGCAGGCTCTCCCGCAGCGCCGCCTGGGTCAGCGCCAGCCGCCGGGTGCGCAGGTCGGCCACCGTCGGGATCTTGTCGATGGTGATCCGCTGGCCGGTGACCCGCTCGATGGTCTTGAGCATCCGGTGCTCCCGGGGCTCGGCCAGGGTGATCGCCACCCCCTCCCGGCCGGCCCGGCCCACCCGGCCGATCCGGTGCACGTACGACTCCGGCGCGGACGGCACGTCGTAGTTGACCACGTGGGTGAGCTGCTCGACGTCCAGACCCCGGGCCGCCACGTCGGTGGCCACCAGCAGGTCGGCGGTGCCGGCGCGCAGCCGCCCCATCACCCGGTCCCGCTGCTCCTGGCTCATCCCGCCGTGCAGCGCCTCGGCCCGGTAACCCCGCCCGTTCATCGTCTCGGTGAGCCGGTCGACCTCCTCCCGGCTGCGGCAGAAGACGATCGCCGCCGTCGGGGACTCCACGTCCAGCACCCGGCCCAGCAGCGCCGGCTTGTGCGCCCGGCTGACGATGTAGGCGCTCTGCCGTACCCGGGGGGCCTCGCCGGCCACCGGCTGCTCCCGCCCGATCTGGATGCGCTCCGGGTCGGTCAGGTGCTGGCGGGCCAACCCGTCGATCCGGGCCGGCATGGTGGCCGAGAAGAGCACCGTCTGCCGCTGCGCGGGCGCGTGCTCCAGGATCGCCTCGATGTCCTCGGCGAAGCCCATGTCGAGCATCTCGTCGGCCTCGTCCAGCACCACCGTGGCCAGCGAACCCAACCGCAGGGTGCCCCGGGCGATGTGGTCCAGGGCCCGGCCCGGGGTCGCCACCACCACGTCCACGCCCAGGTCCAGGGCGCGTAGCTGGCGGCCGATCGGCTGGCCGCCGTAGATCGGCAGCACCCGGGCGCCCAGGTCCTTGCCGTAGCGGTGGAACGCCTCGGAGACCTGCACGGCCAGTTCCCGGGTGGGCACCAGCACCAGCGACACCGGGTCACCGCCCTGACGGTCCTGCGGCATCCGCTGCAACAGGGGCAGGGCGAACGCGGCGGTCTTGCCCGTACCGGTGGCCGCCTGCCCGAGCAGGTCCCGTCCCGACAGCAGCAGGGGGATCGCCTCCCGCTGGATCGGGGTCGGCTCCTCGTAGCCGAGCGCGGCGAGGGCGCCCAGCAGCTCGGCGCGCAGCCCGAGATCCACGAAGGCGGGCCCGCCGTCGGAGTCGTCGGGCGCGGAGAGGTCGGTCGGTGTGGGTGCGGAACTCATGACCAAAGTTTTCCATCACCCCGGTCGGGCCGTGCCGCCGACCGGCCCCACCGTGCCGACCGGCACAGCCGGGCCCGCCCGCCGGTTAGCCTGACGGGCGTGCGTACGGTGGAACTGCTCTGCTGCCCGGCGCTGGAGCGGACGGTGCGGGCCGCCTGGGACCGGCTGGCCGCGGCGGGGCTGCCCAGCCTGGCCCGGCACGGCCACCCGACGAACCGGCCGCACCTGACGCTGGCCGCCGTCGAGGCGTTCCCGCCCGGCGCGGCCGACCGGCTCGCCGCCCTGTTCGCCACCGCGTTGCCGCTGCCGGTCACCCTGGAGCGGGTGACGGTGCTCGACGGCAGCGCCCCGCTGGTGTGGCTGGTCCGGCCCGGCCCGGCGCTGACCGCCCTGCACGCAGCCGTCTGGGCGGCACTGGACGGCGCGGACGGGCAGCGGCCCTGGCACGCCCCGGGGAACTGGGTGCCGCACCTGAGCCTCGCGCTGCGCTTCCGCGACCACGACCGGCGGCTGGCCCGCGCCCTGGTCGGCGGGGAGCGGCCGGCGGGCACCCTCGTGGCGGCGCGCAGCTACGACGGCGACACCCGGACCGTCCGGCCGTTGGGCGGTGACTTCCCGGCGGACTGACGGTGGTCTATGGTGGGCGGAGCGCTCCCGTCGACGGTCCATCCGACCGCCCGGCGGATCACTGCTGCGCCGGTCCGGTCGGATGGTCACTGCCATCCCCACCGGAAGAGGCCCCATGCCCCAGCATCCCCGACGGCGTCCGGTCGCGCTCGCGGCTGCCGCCCTGCTCGCCCTCGGCGGGCTCGCGGCCGTGCCGCAGCTCGCCTCCGCCGCCCCCGACCCCGGCTCACCGGTCAAGGTCAACCAGGTCGCCTACGTGCCAGGGCTGCCCAAGCAGGCCACCGTCGTGAACTCCGCGAACTCCCCGCTCGGCTGGACGCTGCGCAACGCCGGCGGCGCCACGGTCGCCTCCGGGCAGACCACGGTCCGGGGCACCGACGCGCTCTCCGGCGACCCGGTGCACATCGCGGACTTCTCGGCCTACGACACCCCGGGCGCCGGCTACGTGCTGTCGGTCGGCGGGAGCAACAGCTACCCGTTCGACATCTCCGCCGACCCGGTCCGCCGGCTGCGCGGCGACTCGCTGGCGTTCTTCTACCACCAGCGCAGCGGCACCCCGATCGACGCCCAGTACGTCGGCTCCCGCTACGCCCGCCCGGCCGGGCACGTCAACGTCGCCCCCAACCGGGGGGACAACAACGTGCCGTGCCGCACCTCCTGCGGTTACACCCTGGACGTGCGCGGTGGCTGGTACGACGCCGGTGACCAGGGCAAGTACGTGGTCAACGGCGGCCTGTCCACCTGGCAGCTGCAGAACATCTACGAGCGCACGCTGTACGTCAGCGGGGCGGACCGGTCCGCCGTCGCCGACGGCACGCTGGCCATCCCCGAGCGGTCCAACGGGGTGCCGGACGTGCTCGACGAGGCCCGCTGGGAGTTGGAGTTCCTGCTCAAGATGCAGGTGCCGGACGGCCGGACCAACGCCGGCATGGTCCACCACAAGATCCACGACCAGAACTGGACCGCCCTGCCCACCCGTCCCGAGCTGGACAGCGAGCCCCGGCTGCTGTCCCCGGTGAGCACCGCCGCCACCCTCAACATGGCGGCGGTGGCCGCCCAGGCGTCCCGGCTGTGGAAGCCGTTCGACGCCGCCTTCGCCTCCCGGGCCCTGGCCGCCGCCGAGAAGGCGTACACCGCGGCGAAGGCCAACCCGAACCGGCTCGCCCCCGCCACCGACAACACCGGCGGCGGCGCGTACGAGGACAACACCGTCACCGACGAGTTCTACTGGGCGGCCGCGGAGCTGTACGCCACCACCGGCGCGACCGGCTACCGCAACGACCTGAGCAGCTCCCCGCACGCCCGGGGCGCGGGCTTCACCCGGGGCGCGTACGACTGGAGCTGGACCGCCGGGCTGGGCGACACCACCCTGGTGCTGGTGCCGACCGGCCTGCCCAGCGGCGACGTGAGCGCGATCCGCTCGGCGATCGTCGGTTTCGCCGACCGGATGCTCAGCCAGATCGCCAACCAGGGCTACCCGGCCCCGGGCAGCGGCAACGGCACGTACTACTGGGGTTCCAACGGCGCGGTCGCCAACAACGCCAACGTGCTCGCCCTGGCCTACGACCTGACCCGCACCACGAAGTACCGCAACGGGGCCTTCGCCGCCTACGACTACCTGCTCGGCCGTAACCCGCTCAACCAGTCCTACGTGGCCGGGTACGGGGACAAGCCGGTGCGTAACCTGCACCACCGGTTCTGGGCCAACCAGAACGACGGCTCGCTGCCGACCGCGCCGCCCGGCTCGCTCTCCGGCGGCCCGAACAGCGAGTTGCAGGACCCGGTCGTGCAGGCCCAGCTCGGTGGCTGCAAGCCGCAGAAGTGCTTCATCGACGACATCGGGGCGTACTCGGTCAACGAGGTGGCGATCAACTGGAACGCGGCGCTGGCCTGGCTGGTGCACTGGGCGGCCGAGCAGGCCGGCACCGGCAGCGGCCCGGACCCGACGCCGACCCCCACGGTGACGCCGCCGCCGACCACCACGCCGCCCCCGCCGACCACCACGCCGCCGCCGACCACCACGCCCCCGCCGCCGACCACCACGCCGCCGCCGGCCGGCGGGTGCGCGGTGACGTACTCGGCGAACAGCTGGAGCACCGGCTTCACCGGCAGCGTCACGCTGGCCAACACCAGCGCGGCGGCCTGGTCGTCGTGGCGGTTGACCTTCCGGTTCACCGGTAACCAGCAGATCAGCCAGGGCTGGTCGGGCCGGTTCAGCCAGAGCGGCAGCGAGGTCACGGTGACCAACGAGAGCTACAACGGCGCGGTCGCGCCGACCGGCTCGGTCAACCTCGGCTTCAACGCCACCTACAGCGGCACCAACGCGACCCCGACCGGGTTCGCGGTGAACGGGACGGCCTGCACCCTGCGCTGACCCACCCGCACCGGGCCGCCCGTC
>NZ_JBMDWU010000460.1:0-2109 GCF_048594385.1 Micromonospora sp.
CCACCCCGACGCCCCCGACCACGGCCTGGCCCGAACCCGTCGAGCCGGCCTGGCCGGAGGACGTCGAGCCGGCCTGGCCGGAGCCGACCGAGCCGATCCGGGCGGAGGCCGTGGTGGCCCCGGCCGGCGCGCTGGCCGCCGAACCGTCCCGGCCCGCGCCCGTCGACCCCGACCGGCCCGCGCCGGCGGACCCCGGCTCCCGGGAGGTGGCCACGCCCCGGGAACGTGCGGCGAGCCGCCGAACCGCCGCGACCAAGCCGGTCCGGGTGCGCCCACCGAAGATCAAGTTCGGGGACCGGGACCCGTCGATCGAGCTGGCCATCACCGAGATCGCCGGGCACCTGACGTTCACCCCCAACACGGTCACCGCCTGGTACTGGCTCCCCGAGGTGCGGTGGGCGTTCCGTCCGGACGCCGAACGCGAGGCGCTGCTCTCCGCCATCTCCGAGCAGTACGCCGGCCTGGCCGGCTTCCGGCTGCACCTGCGCCGCACCACCAGGCCGTTCCCCGCCGACGAGTGGGCCCGCACCATCGACGCGCACACCGCGTCGCCGCTGCCCGACGTGCCCGGCACGCCGGGCTGGGCCGACCACCTGGTCGCCGCGCAGCAGCACCTGATGTCGGTCAACCACGCCGAGGGGCAGACCTACCTGGGGGTCACCTTCGCCCGTCGTTCCCTCGGCGACTCCCTCACCGAACGTCTGCTGCGCGCCTTCGGCAAGGGCACCGCCGACGGTGAACGCCGCAAGCTGGGTCGCACCGTCGAGCAGTTCGACGAGGTGCTGGGCAGCTTCGGCATGCGGGGCCGGCGGGTCACCGCGCAGGAGCTGGAATGGCTGCTCTACCGCTCGGTGGCGCTGTGCATGGCCCCGCCCGGTGCGCTCTCCCCGGTGACCAACGGCCGGTGGGAACGCGGTGACCTGCTCGCCCTCACCGAACAGGTCGAGCGGTACCGCACCCCGTACGGCACCACCGTCAAGCTGGTCAACCGGATGACCGGCGAGGAACGGCACGTGGCCGTGCTCGCGGTCGGCCGGATGGAGCCACTGGAGATCCCCGAACGGCACGAACCGTGGCTGCACTTCCACGAGCGGCTGCCCTGGCCGATGGAGATCTCCACCCGGGTCGACATCCTCGGCTCCGGTGACTCCTTCCGTAACCTCGAACACCGGCTGCGGATGATCCGGTCGCAGCAGCTCGACTACGCCGAGCACGGCATCGACGCCCCGCCCGAGCTGGAACGGCTCGCCAAGCGGGCGCTGGTGATCGGCGACGAGATGACCACCGGCCTGCCGGTCGACTCCGCCCGGGCACACGGCTGGCACCGGATCGCCGTGGGCGGCCGGACCCGCGAGGAGTGCATGGAACGGGCCCGCCGGCTCATCCAGCTTTACTCGCGCGAGCTGCGCATCTCCCTGCAACACCCGAAGAACCAGGACTGGCTGGCCCGGGAGTTCATCCCCGGCGAGCCGATCGCCAACACCGGCTACGTCCGCCGGATGCCGGTGCCGCTACTGGCCGCCGCGCTCCCCCAGGCCGCCTCGACCGTCGGCGACCGTCGGGGCGACCTGATCGGGCGTACCGCCGGGACCTGCCGTCGGCCGGTCTTCCTCGACCTGCACTTCCCGATGGAGGTACGCGAGCGCTCCGGGCTCGCCGTCTTCGTCGCCGAACCCGGTGGTGGCAAGTCGACCCTGCTCGGCGCGCTCGGCTACCTGGCCGCCAGGCGGGGCGTGCAGGTCACCCTGCTCGACCCGTCCGGACCGCTGGCCCGGCTCTGCGCCATGCCGGAACTCAAGCCGTACGCCCGGGTGCTCAACCTGACCGGCTCGGAACCGGGGACGCTGGCCCCGTACGCGCTCATCCCCACCCCGCTGCGCAGCGAGTTCACCTCCGGGGCGGCGGGCGACCGGGAGTTCGAGATCGCCGTCTCCAACGCCCGGGCCGAGCGACGCATGCTGGTGCAGGACATCTGCATGATGCTGGTGCCGCCGCAGGTGGCCCGGGAGGCGTCCACCGCCACCCTGTTCCGGCACGCGGTACGCCAGGTTCCGGCCGAGGAGACGTCCACCCTGGACGACGTGGTCACCTGCCTACAGGGGCTCGACG
>NZ_JBMDWU010000461.1:0-17499 GCF_048594385.1 Micromonospora sp.
GCAGCGGGTCGACGGCGGTGGTGGAGGTGGTCCCGATGGTCGCCACCACGATGGCGGGCACCACGCCTTCGGTCAGGTCCGCCTCGATCGCCGCGCGCAGCGCCGCCGGCCGCATCGCCTGGGTCGTCGGGTCCACCGCGATGGTCCGCACGCCCGCCTCGCCGAGCCCGGCGATGCGGGCCGCCTTCTCGATCGAGGAGTGCCCGTGTGCCGAGGTGTACGCCCGGTAGCGGCGGTCGACGCCGACCTCCCGCCAGCGTCCGCCGCTGGCCCGGTGCAGGGCGGCCAGGGTGGCGACCAGGGTCGCCGAGGAGGCCGAGTCCTGGATGACGCCGCCGCCGGTGCCGGTGGAGCGGAACCGGGCGGGCAGGTCCATCAGGTCGGCCAGCCAGTCCAGCACCACCGTCTCCAGTTCGGTGCCGGCCGGGTTGGTGGCCCAGAGCATGCCCTGGCTGCCCAGGCCCGAGCTGACCAGGTCGGCCAGCACGCTGGGGCCGCTGGTGTTGGCCGGGAAGTAGCCGAAGAAGCCGGGGTGCTGCCAGTGGGTGACCCGGGGCGCGATGATCGCGTCCAGGTCGGCCAGCATCGCCGCGACCGGCTCGCCGTGCGCGGGCGGGCCGGCCGGCAGGGCGGCGGTGACCGTGCCGGGCGGGTCCTGCGGGGTGACCGGGCGTCGGTCCAGCGTCCGCCAGTAGTCGGCGACCCAGTCGACCACCGCGTACCCGGCGCGGCGGAACTCCTCGGGGTCCATGTGCTCAGCCATCCGCCGAGTCGATCAGGTGGGCCGGCCGGGAGCAAGAGCGGGTACGGCTTGTGCGGGCGGAAAGCGTTGTCCTACGATCCGACTGCGCGGAGTCGAACTATGGATGTCGATGCAAAGGCGTCCGTCACCACCGTCAGCGCGGCGTCATCCCGCCGGCCCGGGCAGGCCGGCTTCGCCACCGTGCGCTGACCTCCGCGAAAGGCGTTTTCCGTGCACCTGAGCCCCACCCGTCGTCGCGCCGCGCTGCTCGCCGCCGCCGCGGCCACCACCCTCGCCGCCGGCACCCTCACCGCCGTGACGGCCTCGGCCGCCGCCGCCGGCTGCCGGGTCGACTACAAGATCAGTAGCCAGTGGGGCGGCGGCTTCGGCGCCGACGTCCTCGTCACCAACCTCGGTGACCCGATCAACGGCTGGACGTTGACCTGGTCCTACACCGCCGGCCAGCAGGTCACCCAGGCGTGGAACGCCACTGTCACCCAGTCCGGGGCGCAGGTCAGTGCCAAGGACGCCGGTTACAACGCGGCGCTGGGCACCAACGGCACCGCGAACTTCGGCTTCAACGCGTCGTGGAACAACGCCGGCAACCCGACGCCTGACAGCTTCGCCCTCAACGGCACGACCTGCACCGGCGGCACCGCGCCGACCACCGTGCCCGGAACGACCGCGCCGCCGACCACGCCCCCACCCACCACGCCGCCACCGACCACACCACCCCCGACGACACCGCCGCCGACCACGCCCCCGCCGACCGACCCGCCGGCCGGGGCCAAGCAGATGGAGGATCTCGACCGGGGGCTGATCAGCGTCCGCTCCGGCAACGGGAACCTGGTCTCCTGGCGGCTGCTGGGCACCGAGACCGCCGGGGTGTCGTTCAACCTCTACCGGGGCTCCACCAGGGTCAACGCCGCACCGATCACCGGCGCCACCAACTACCTGGACAGCGGGGCGGCGGCCGGCTCGGCGTACACCGTGCGGGCCGTGGTGGGCGGTGCCGAGCAGGCGGCGTCCGCGCCCGCCCTCCAGTTCGCCAACGGCTACCTGGACGTGCCGATCCAGCCGCCGGCCGGCGGCACCACCCCGGCCGGGGAGGCGTACAGCTACTCGGCCAACGACGCCAGCGTCGGTGACCTCGACGGCGACGGCGACTACGAGATCGTGCTCAAGTGGGACCCGTCCAACGCCAAGGACAACAGCCAGTCCGGCTACACCGGCAACGTCTACGTCGACGCGTACACCCTCACCGGCAGCCGGTTGTGGCGCATCGACCTGGGCCGCAACATCCGTGCCGGGGCCCACTACACCCAGTTCCAGGTGTACGACTACGACGGCGACGGCAAGGCCGAGGTGGCCATGAAGACCGCCGACGGCACCCGCTCCGGCACCGGTCAGCTGATCGGCTCGTCGTCGGCGGACTACCGCAACTCCAGCGGCTACGTGCTGTCCGGCCCCGAGTACCTGACCATGTTCAACGGGCAGACCGGCGCGATCGCCTCCACCGTCAACTACGACCCGCCGCGCGGCACCGTCTCCTCCTGGGGTGACTCGTACGGCAACCGGGTCGACCGGTTCCTCGCCGGCACCGCCTACCTGGACGGTCAGCGGCCGTCCCTGATCATGGCGCGCGGCTACTACACCCGCGCGGTGATCGCCGCCTGGGACTTCCGCAACGGCACGCTGACCAAGCGGTGGACGTTCGACTCCAACGCCTCCGGCAACTCCGCCGCCGCCGGCCAGGGCAACCACCAGCTCTCGGTGGCCGACGTCGACGCCGACGGCCGCCAGGAGATCGTGTACGGCGCGGCCACCATCGACGACAACGGCCGGTTGCTCTACTCGACCGGCAACGGTCACGGCGACGCCCTGCACGTCGGTGACCTGGACCCGAGCCGTTCCGGCCTGGAGGTCTTCAAGGTCGACGAGGACGCCAGCAAGCCCAGCTCCTGGTTCGCCGACGCGCGTACCGGCCAGATCATCTGGAAGACCGCGGCCAACGGCGACAACGGCCGGGGCGTCTCGGCGGACATCTGGGCCGGCAGCCCCGGTGCCGAGTCGTGGTCGTCGGCGGTCGACGGGCTGGCCAACACCCGGGGGCAGAACATCGGCCGCAAGCCGTCGTCGGCGAACTTCCTCGCCTGGTGGGACGGCGACCCGGTACGGGAACTCCTCGACGCCACCAAGATCGACAAGTACGGCACCGGCGGCGAGACCCGGCTGCTCACCGGCAGCGACGTGGCCTCCAACAACGGCACCAAGTCGACCCCGGCGCTGTCCGGCGACATCCTCGGCGACTGGCGCGAGGAGGTGATCTGGCGCACCAGCGACAGCCGGGCGCTGCGGATCTACAGCACGCCCACGCCGACCAGCACCCGGATCTACACGCTGATGCACGACGCCCAGTACCGCGCGGCGATCGCCTGGCAGAACACCGCCTACAACCAGCCGCCGCACCCGGGCTTCTTCATCGGTGACGGCATGTCCACCCCGCCCACGCCCAACATCTACCTGCGTTGACGGTGCGGGCCCGGCGCTGGCCGGGCCCCACAAAGCAGGCACCGGGTCGCCAGCCGCGGAATCCGCTCAGCTGGCGACCCGGTGCACCACACCGCAGCACCCCCGACCCGTCCCGACCGGGAGTGCCGTACCACCACCGGTAATAAAGTTAGAGGTCGTCCGCAACGGTGGGGTGACGTCGCTATGAAGAGCGTGTTTCAGACGCCCCGGGAGAGCCCGCCGACCACCTTCTCGGCCACCAGCTCGAACGAGCGCACCCGGTCGGCCACGTCGTAGACCATGGTGGTGAGCATCAGCTCGTTCGCGCCGGTGCGGGCCAGCAGCTCGGTGAGCTGCCGGCGGACCGTCTCCGGCGAGCCCATCGCCTGCCCGTCGCGGCGCTGCAGCACGAACTCCCGCTCCAACTCCGTGTACGGGTACCGGGCGGCGTCCTCGGGGCTGGCCAGCGGCTCCGGCCGCCCCGAGCGCAGCTTGAGGAACGACAGGCCGGCCGGCCCGGACAGCCACTCGGCCCGCTCGTCGGTGTCGGCGCAGACCACGTTCACCGCCACCATCGCGTACGGCTCGGTCAGCCAGCGCGACGGCCGGAAACTCTGCCGGTAGAGCTGGAGCGCGGGCAGCGTGTGCTGGGAGCTGAAGTGGTGCGCGAACGAGAACGGCAATCCGAGCAGCCCGGCGAGCTGGGCGCTGAACCCGCTGGAGCCGAGCAGCCAGACGGCGGGGGACTGGCCCAGCCCCGGGCTGGCGGTGATCGCGCCCGGGTCGTCGCCGCTGAAGTAGTTCATCAGGTCGGCCAGCTCCCGGGGGAAGCCCTCCGCCGACAGCCCCTCCATGGTCCGCCGCAGCGCCAGCGCGGTGCGCTGGTCGGTGCCGGGGGCCCGGCCGATGCCCAGGTCGATCCGGCCCGGGTGCAGCGCCTCCAGGGTGCCGAACTGTTCGGCGACCACCAGCGGCGCGTGGTTGGGCAGCATCACCCCGCCCGAGCCCAGCCGGATCGTGGTGGTGTGCGCCGCCAGGTGGGCGAGCAGCACCGCCGGCGCGGAGCTGGCGATCGCCGGCATGTTGTGGTGCTCGGCCACCCAGAACCGGCGGTAGCCCAGTTCCTCGGTCCGCCGGGCCAGCTCGGTGGTGTGCCCGAGCGCCTCGGAGGCGGTGGCCCCGGCGGCGACCGGAGCAAGATCAAGAACAGACAACGGTACGTCGATCACGCCTGTTCCCAACCCGCCCCGGCCCGGACTTGTTCCCTGGTCGGGCCCGATCCGTGGTCCGGGGGCCATGCCCGGCCCGGCCGGCCCGGGTTCAGGGGGAGTCGCACACCGCACCATCAGCGATGTCGCGGCATCCGGCTCTACGGATACCGCAACACCGCTGCCATTGTGTCGTTCTCGGGGGGCGGGCGGACCGTTGGCCGGCCGGCCAACGGGCGGTGGCCGGCGGGTGACGGGCGTCAGCCCCGGCCGCGGGCCTGCTCGAAGATCAGGCTGGTCTGGGTGTGCTGCACCGCCGGGTCCACCGCCAACTGGTCCAGCACGAAGTCGCGCAGCGCGTCACCCGACGCCGCCCGGACGTGCAGCACGTAGTCCTCCGCGCCCGCCACGTGGAACACCGACACCACTCCGGGCAGCCGTACCGAACGGGCCCGGAAGGCGTCCACCGCGGCCCGCTCGTGCGCGGTCAGCCGGACCGACACCAGCGCCTGCAACGGCAACCCCACCGCCGCCGGGTCCACCTCGGCGTGGAAGCCCCGGATCGCCCCGCAGTCCCGCAGCGCCCGGGTCCGGGTCAGGCAGGTCGACGGGGCCACCCCCACCCGTTCGGCGAGGGCGTTGTTCGGCAGTCGGCCGTCGGCGGCCAGTTCGGCCAGGATCGCGCGGTCGACGTCGTCCAGGGTGGCGAAGGGTCGTACATCGTTCGGTGCGGAGGGCATCCCCGCATCCTTCCGCGAATCCGAGCACAGGAAAAGTTGCCTCGCCAGAATATCGTTCGAAAGTCTTGCCTGTCGTCATGCTGATGTTCGAGGCTTCCGGCATGACGGCGGCTACGGCATGAACCCCACCACCAGCGTCGGAACGACCCTCGACGACACGTCCGTGGACACCCGGGCCGTGCACGCCGGCCGGGAGGAACTCGCCGCCCTCGGGGTGCACGTACCGCCGATCGACCTGTCCACCACCAACCCGCTGCCGTCGGTCGAGGCCGGCGGCGCGGCCTACGAACTGCTCGCCACCGGCGGCACCCTCCCGCCCGGCGACAGCGCCGTCTACCAGCGGCTGTGGAATCCCACCGTGGCCCGCTTCGAGACCGCGCTGGCCGCCCTCGAAGGCACCCCGGCGGCGGTCGCCTTCGCCAGCGGCATGGCCGCGCTCACCGCGGCCCTGCTCGCGGCCACCCGGGACGGTCGCCGGCACGTCGTCGCCGTCCGTCCCCTCTACGGGGGCACCGACCACGTGCTCGCCACCGGCCTGCTCGGCACCGAGGTCAGCTGGGCCCGTCCCGACGAGGTCGCCGACGCCGTACGGGCCGACACCGGCCTGGTCGTCGTGGAGACCCCGGCCAACCCCACCCTCGACCTCGTCGACATCGCCGCCCTGGCCGCAGCCGTGGGCGACGTCCCGCTGCTGGTCGACAACACCGTCGCCACCCCCGTGCTCCAACAGCCGGCCCGGCACGGCGCCGCGCTCGTCCTGCACAGCGCCACCAAGAGCATCGGCGGGCACGGCGACGTACTCGCCGGGGTGGTGGCCTGCGACGCCGGCTGGGCCGCCCGGTTGCGCCAGGTGCGCGCGGTCACCGGCGCGGTGCTGCACCCGCTCGGCGCGTACCTGCTGCACCGGGGCCTGCAGACGTTGCCGCTGCGGGTCCGCGCACAGCAGGCCGGCGCGGAGAAGCTGGCCCTGCGGCTCGCCGGCCATCCCGCCGTCGCGCGGGTCCACCACCCCTCGGTGCACGACCCGGCCGGGCTGGTCGGCCGGCAGCTCGCCGGCACCGGAAGCCTGCTCGCCTTCGAGGTACGCGGCGGCGCGCCGGCCGCCGCCCGGGTCGCCGGGGCCTGCCGGCTGATCACCCACGCGGTGTCCCTGGGCGGGGTGGACACCCTGATCCAGCATCCCGCCTCGCTGACCCACCGGCCGGTGGCCGGGGAGGCGAAGCCGGGCGACGGGCTGCTGCGGATCTCGGTCGGCCTGGAGGACCCCGAGGACCTGTGGACCGACCTGGCCCGCGCGCTCGCGGCGGGGTGAGCGTCCGCTACGGCGGCCGGCCCCGCTGGCGAGTCAGTGCTTGGGGCCGACGTGGCCGTCCAGGGTGTCGACCGCCGTCCGCCGTGCCACCGACAGGCAGTTGCGGCGGTTCATCGTCCAGGCGACACCGAGCAGGTCGAGCGCCCACTGGCAGAGGCCCATGATGTGGGTGGACTCGTTGCTGAAGTGGTAGCGCGGGTAGACGTACGGTCGACCCCGCACGGTCACCCGGTTGTCCACCCGGCAGCCGTCGGAGTGGAACAGACCCCGCAGGAAGTCGCCCGGCCGGCGCTGGACGATCTCGCGTTGCCAGTCGGCCAGGCCGATCCGGCGTTCGTGCTTGCGGCCGGGCCCGTGCTGGGGAAGCAGGCACGGCCAGTGCCGGCCGTAGCTCTGCACGCCCACGCAGCCCTGTTTGCGCACCCGCTGCACCGTAGTGGCGAGCACGGCCCGCATGGCCAGGTCGCACGCGTCGACCAGCCCCGGCCAGGCGGCGGCACAGTAGATCCGCAGCACGGGCACCCGGGCCGTCGTCACCAGGTGGCCGTCGCCGAGGTGCAGGCCGAGGAGATAGGCGTACGCCGCCGGGTCGGCGGGACCGTCGAGCCCGTCTCGGCACCGGAAGCACCGCAGCTCGGTGCCCTGCTGCCGCGCCTCGGGACGGTCGTTGCACCAGTGCCAGACGGTGCGGTAGGGAAGGCCGACGGCACGTGCCGCGTCGGCGACCGAACCGCCGGCGCGGTGCACCTGCCGGGCGCGGGCCCGGATCTCTGGGGGATGCACCGGGGCATCATCGAACAGGTGTGTGACAAGGTGCCGGGAGCGGGACTCGAACCCGCACGCCTGTTAAGGCAAATGCTTTTGAGGCATTCATGTCTGCCGATTCCATCATCCCGGCGTCACCCCGAGGGGCGCGTGGCTCACTGTACCCGACTAGGCTCATGCGGGAGCATGGGTGGTAGCCGGTGTGGGATCGATGGTGGGGGTAGGGCTGGTGGCCGAGACGCAGACGGATGCCGAGCGCAGGCGGGTGCTGATCGCCGAGGACGAGGCGCTCATCCGACTGGACCTGGCCGAGATGCTGGTCGAGGAGGGTTACGAGGTCGTCGGCGAGGCCGGTGACGGCGAGACCGCCGTCCGGTTGGCCGAGGAGCTCAAGCCTGACCTCGTCATCCTCGACATCAAGATGCCGATCATGGACGGCCTGGCCGCCGCCGAGCGGATCGCCGGCGCCCGGATCGCCCCGGTGATCATCCTGACCGCGTTCAGCCAGCGTGACCTGGTGGAACGGGCGCGGGCCGCCGGTGCGATGGCCTACCTGGTCAAGCCGTTCCAAAAGAGTGACCTGGTGCCGGCGGTGGAGATCGCGCTGTCCCGCTACTCCGAGATCGCCGCCCTGGAGTCCGAGGTGGCCGGCCTCACCGACCGGCTGGAGATCCGCAAGACCGTCGAACGCGCCAAGGGCGCGCTGATGACGACGTACGGGATGACCGAGCCGCAGGCGTTCAAGTGGATCCAGCGCACCGCGATGGACCACCGGATGACCATGAAGGAGGTCGCCGAGCGGATCCTCGCCGAGACCGCCGGTGGCGAGATCGCCGAGCAGCCCACCTCCTGACCCGTCGGCGCACCGGTCGCCGATCGGTCCGTCTTTCCTCCCCGCCCGGCGGCCCACCCTGTCCGGTCGATGCGGCGGCCCGCTCCGAACCGGCGGACGAATCCGCCCCGACGGTCGTCCGGTTCCGTCCTGACGTCGACCGGTGAAGGCGCCGTCCGTCACACGCCGGTGACCACCGGGAGCAACAGGGCGCACCACGGCGTACCGGTCGGCCGGTGGCGGCCGCCCCCGATCGTCCGGCTCCCGTCTCCGCACCGGTGGGGCCGGCCGCCGGTCGGGCGGCCCGACCCGCCCCCCCACGGCGGGGCTCCGCTGCCTAGCATCGATGCATGTCTGCCCGGCGCGTGCTCGTGGTGTGCGCTCTGTTGGTCCTGCTGGTCGCCGGCTGCGACCGGCCCGGAACCGGAAACGACGAGGCTGGCCCGGGTGGCGGCCGGTCGGCGCCGGTCGAGCCGGCCTGGCGGGAGGCGACCCTGCCGGTGCCGCCCGGTCCGGCCGGCCGGCTGGTGCTGCGCGACGCGGTCTCCTGCGCCGGGGTCTGGTTCCTGGTCGGCGGGGTCGTCGACGCCGCCGGTGGGAGCCGCCCGGCGGCCTGGTCCAGCGCGGACGGTGCCACCTGGGTGCCGGTGCCGGTCGCGGCCAGCACGTTCTACGGCCGGCAGCACGTGCTCTACGCGGCGGCCTGCGCCGGGGACCGGGTGGCGGCGCTGGGTGCCAAGAACGGTGGGGTGCACGGCAACCCGCGTACCGGGACCTGGGTCCGCGACGGTGCCGGCCCGTTGCGGGAGGTGCCGGCGGCGTTCGAGCTGTTCGGCGGCCCCCGCGCGGTCAGCGTGGCCCGGCTGGCGGCCGGTGCCGGGGGCTGGTTGATCGCGGGTGCCCGGGCCGACGGCGCAGCGGTCTGGACGTCGCCGGACGCGGGCGGGTTCACCCTGGCCGAGGGGCTGCCGGAGCTGGCCGGCGACGCCCGGGGGCGGACGGCGGCGTACGACGCGGTGGCGCTGCCGGCGGGTTGGCGGGTGGTCGGCTCGCGGCTGCCGGCGGCTGGGTCGGCGCTGCGGCCGATGGCGTGGACCTCGGTCGACGGGCGCTCCTTTCGGCGGGCGGAGCTGCCGGTGCAGGACGGTCGGGGGCGGGCGGAGCGGGTGGTGCTGCGCGACGGCGTGCCGATGGTGGTGGGGGCGGTTTCCGACGGTTTCGCCGTGTGGCGGGCCGACGACGGGGTGCGGTGGCGGCGGGTCGGCGGGTTCGGGGCGACCGGGCCGGGCGTGCTGTCGGTGGTGGGGCTGACCGTGGTGGGTGGCGCGCTGGTGGCGGTCACCGGTGACGGTGCCGGTCGCGCTGCGTGGGTGTCGACCGACGGTGGGGTGTCGTGGCGCTCCGTCCGGGTGCCGCTGACGGTGGTCGATGGCGGTGACACCGCCCTGACGGGGGCCGGCGGCGATGATCGACTGCTGTTGCTGGCCGACGACCGCAGGGGCTCTCATGCCTGGTGGGGGCGGGTTTGAGTGGCTATAGGCGGGGGTGGTTGCCGGCGGCGTCCCGCACCTTCGAATAGAAAGTGAAGATCACTCGGAACTGACGGTTCTTACAGCGATCGTTTCGAATCCGCCACGGCGTGTAACGGTTCGATCAACCCCGCTTGCTGGGGCTTACGTCGCAGCTTCCTGGTGGGATAACGTCCCGGCCCAGACCGGCGACGACGGTCTGGTTCGTCCGCCCCCGCAAGGGCCAATAGGCAGCGGGTGGTTCGGACCATGCGACGGAGGAGGGTTCCGGCCTTGAGGCAGAAGCTCGCACGCGTGATCGGTGGAGTCGCCATGCTGGCGCTCGTCGCCGGCGGCACCGCTTGCTCCAGCGGCAGCGACGACGAGGCGTCCGGTGGAGACGGCTGCGGCAGCAAGATCGCGTTCTTCGGCGCGCTGACCGGCAGCTCGGCGGCGCTGGGCATCAACGAGAAGAACGGCGTCAAGCTCGCCGTCGAGAAATACAACAAGGAGAACGCCGACTGCAAGGTCGAGCTGTCCGAGCTCGACTCGCAGGGCAGCCCGGACCAGGCCCCCGGTCTGGCCCAGAAGGCCATCGACGACACCAAGCTCCTGGGCATCGTCGGCCCGGCCTACTCGGGTGAGTCCGAGGCCGCCGGCCCGCTGTTCAACGAGGCCGGCCTGGTCACCATCACCCCCTCCGCCACCCGTCCCAGCCTCGCCCAGCAGGGCTGGAAGACCTTCTTCCGCGCGGTCGGCAACGACCTGAGCCAGGGCCCGGCGGCCGGCACCTACATCAAGAACGTGATGAAGGCCGACAAGGTCTACGTCATCGACGACCAGTCCGCCTACGGCGCGGGCCTGGCCGACGAGGTCAAGAAGGTCCTCGGCAGCGCCGTCGTCGGCTCGGACAAGGTCCAGGGCGAGGGCAAGCAGACCGAGTTCTCCGGCGTGGTCACCAAGGTCAAGGCGGCCGGCGTCAAGGCCGTCTTCTTCGGCGGTTACTACCAGGAGGCCGGTCTGATCCGCAAGCAGCTCACCGCTGCCGGCGTCACCGCCCCGCTGGTCGTCGGTGACGGCTCCAACGACCCGGCGTACATCACCACCGCCGGTGCTGCCGCCGCCGAGGGCACCATCCTCACCTGCCCGTGCGCGCCGGCCGCCGAGGCCCGTGGCACGTTCGTCGAGGAGTTCAAGGCGCTCAACGGGGCCGACCCGGGCACCTACAGCGACACCGCCTACGACGCCGCGAACATCCTGCTCGCCGGCATCAAGGCCAAGAAGACCACCCGGGCCGACCTGCTGGAGTTCGTGAAGAGCTACAACGGCGAGGGTGTCGCGTCGAGCTACAAGTTCGTCGAGGGTGGCGAGCTGGACCCGGCGCAGGTCAAGGTGTGGGCGTTCAAGGTGCAGGGCGGCAAGGTCGTCCCCGACCAGGAGATCCCGAAGTCCTGACCACGGTCGCCGAGAGCGATTGACGACAGATCGGGGGTGGGGCGGGGTGCTCGCGCCGGCCGGCACCTTCTCTTTCTCCACACCTGACGGAGCGGCCCTCCCGTGAACTTCGACGGACTGTTCTCCAACTTCGGGGAACTCACCACGACCGGCCTGACACAGGGTGCGATCTACGCCCTGGTCGCGCTCGGCTACACGCTGGTCTACGGCGTACTCAGACTCATCAACTTCGCCCACTCCGAGGTCTTCATCGCCGGCGCGTTCGCGGCCATCTGGACCTGGAACGGCTTCGGCCTCAACCAGGACTCCCAGGTCAGCGGGGTCGGCTCGATCCTGTTCTACCTGCTCGTCGCGATGATCGTCGCGGCCATCGCGTCGGCCGGCACGGCGACCGTGATCGAGCGGGTGGCGTACCGGCCGCTGCGCAAGCGCAACGCGCCGCCGTTGGCCTTCCTGATCACCGCGATCGGCGCGTCCATCGCGATCTCGGAGGCGTTCGGCATCTGGACCCGTCGGCGTCCCGAGGGGGCACCGATCCTGATCAGCCAGAAGCCGCTCTTCCACATCTTCGGGGTGCCGATCGACGGGGTGCAGTTGCTCACCCTCGGCGCCGCGCTGGTGATGATGGTCGCGCTGGACCAGTTCATCAACCGCAGCCGGGTCGGCCGGGGCATCCGGGCGGTCGCCCAGGACGCCAACACCGCCGCGCTGATGGGGGTGAACAAGGACCGGATCATCCTGATGGTCTTCATCGCCGGTGGCACCATGGCCGGCGTCGCCGGCCTGCTCTACGACGTGCGGATCCAGAGCCTGACCTACAGCGTCGGCTTCCTGCTCGGTCTCAAGGCGTTCACCGCCGCCGTACTCGGCGGCATCGGCAACCTGCGGGGCGCGCTGGTCGGCGGCCTGCTGCTGGGTGTGGTGGAGAACTACGCATCGGGGCTGTTCGGCAGCGAGTGGAAGGACTTCGCCGCCTTCGCCGTGCTGGTGGTGCTGCTGATGTTCCGGCCGACCGGTCTGCTGGGCGAATCGCTGGGAAGGGCACGGGCATGACGACGACGGTTAATCCGCCGACCCCCGAGCAGCAGCAGGGGATCGGGACACGGCTGCGGCACGGCCGCGAGGCCATCGGGCAGCGGTGGCACGACGCCCCGCGCTGGGTGCGCTGGGCGGCGCTGGTGGCGCTGATCGCGTTCTTCTACGCGCTGCCCAACAAGGAGTTCTACCAGTACCTGGGCCCGATCCCGACCACGGGCTCCAACTTCACCCAGGTGCTCTTCACCGTCTCGATCTACGTGTTGCTGGCGGTCGGGCTCAACATCGTGGTCGGCTTCGCCGGCCTGCTCGACCTCGGCTACTTCGGCTTCTTCGCCGTCGGCGCGTACACCGTGGCGGTGTTGACCTCGCCGAGCAGCAACCTCAAGACGCTCTGGCCGTGGCTGCTGGTGGTGCCGATCGCGATCGCCCTCACCATGGTCTCCGGCGTCATGCTCGGCACCCCGACCCTGCGGCTGCGCGGTGACTACCTGGCGCTGGTGACGCTCGGCTTCGCCGAGATGATCCGGATCGCGGCGGTCAGCTCCGACTTCCTCAAGGGCCAGCGGGGCTTCAACCAGATCCCGCACCCGCCCGGCAAGTACGCCGACGGCAAGCCGTTCTTCGGGGTGCTCGACGCCCGCCCGTACTACTGGCTGGTGCTCACGCTGATCATCCTGGTGGTGATCGGGGTGCGGAACCTGACCCACAGCCGGGTCGGCCGGGCCTGGATCTCGATCCGTGAGGACGAGGACGCCGCGCAGCTGATGGGCGTGCCGACGTTCAAGTTCAAGCTCTGGGCGTTCGCCTCGGGCGCGGCGATCGCCGGCCTGGCCGGTGCGCTCTTCGCCGGCAAGCAGAACTTCGTCAACTCGCAGAACTTCGAGCTGCTCAACTCGATCATCATCCTGGCCGCGGTCATCCTGGGCGGCTCGGGCAACATCGTCGGCGCGATCGTCGGCGGCGGCCTGGTGGCGTACATGATCGAGCGGTTCCGCGGCATCGAGCTGTTCGGTGTGGAGCTGTACGAGTACCGGTTCCTCTTCTTCGGCCTGGTGCTCGTGGTGATGATGATCTTCCGGCCGCAGGGCCTCATCCCGAACCGACGACGGGCGGCGGAGTTCAAGGACCGTCGCAAGGAGGTGATCGTCGGTGAGTGACACCGAACAGACCCCGGCCGTTCCGGCCCAGGCGGGCGCGCCCGCCGTCGAGACCATCCCCGGGCGGGAACCGCTGCTGGAGGTCGACCACGTCACGCTGCGCTTCGGCGGTGTGGTGGCGCTCAACGACGTCGACTTCACCCTCTACAAGGGGGAGATCCTCGGGCTGATCGGCCCGAACGGCGCCGGCAAGACCACCTGCTTCAACGCGATGACCGGCATCTACCAGCCCAGCGAGGGGCAGATCCGGTTCCGTGGCGAGAAGATCAGCGGCAAGAAGCGGCACCAGATCACCAAGATGGGCATGGCGCGGACGTTCCAGAACATCCGCCTCTTCCCGGAGATGACCGCGCTGGAGAACGTGCAGGTCGGTGCCGACGCGCACCACAAGACCAGCGTGGTCTCGGCGCTGCTGCGGCTGCCCCGGCACTGGCGCGAGGAGCGCGAGGGCCGGGAGAAGGCGGAGCGGCTGCTGGAGTTCGTCGGCATCCGGCCCCGGATGCACGAGTTCGCCCGCAACCTGTCCTACGGCGAGCAGCGCCGGCTGGAGATCGCCCGGGCCCTGGCCACCGACCCGGTGCTGCTCTGCCTGGACGAGCCGGCCGCCGGCTTCAACCCGGCGGAGAAGGAGGAGCTGCTCCAGCTCATCCGGCAGATCCGCGACACCGGCGTGACCGTGCTGCTGATCGAGCACGACATGCGCCTGGTCATGGGCGTCACCGACCGGATCGTGGTGCTGGAGTTCGGGAAGAAGATCGCCGAGGGGCTGCCCGCCGAGGTGCGGGACAACCCGAAGGTGGTCGCGGCGTACCTGGGGGTACCGGACGATGCTGCTTGAGATTGACGACGTCAGCCTGCTGTACGGGCGCATCCAGGCGCTGCACGGGATCAGCCTGACCGTGGGGGAGGGCGAGATCGTCGCCCTGATCGGCGCGAACGGCGCCGGCAAGTCCACCACCATGCGGGCGGTCTCCGGCATCCGGCCGATCGCCTCCGGAGCGATCCGCTTCGAGGGCGAGGACATCTCCAAGCTCCGGGCGGACCTGCGGGTCCGGCGGGGGCTGTGCCAGGCCCCCGAGGGTCGCGGCATCTTCCCCGGCATGACCGTGCTGGAGAACCTCGACATGGGCGCGTACACCCGGCGGGACCGGGCGGGCATCGCCCAGGACCTCAACCGGGTGCTGGAGCTGTTCCCCCGGCTGGCCGAGCGGCGCAAGCAGGCCGGCGGCACCCTCTCCGGCGGCGAGCAGCAGATGCTGGCCGTCGGCCGGGCGCTGATGAGCCGACCCAAGCTGCTGCTGCTCGACGAGCCCTCGATGGGGCTGGCCCCGATGCTGATCCAGCAGATCTTCACCATCATCACCGAGATCAACGAGCAGGGCACCACGATCCTGCTGGTGGAGCAGAACGCGCAGCAGGCGCTCGCCCGGGCCCACCGGGCGTACGTGCTGGAGACCGGCCGCATCGTCAAGAGCGGCACCGGCGCGGAGCTGCTGCACGACCCGTCGGTCAAAGAGGCCTACCTCGGCGTGGCCTGACCGTCGCCCCCCTCGCAAAGGAGTACTGCCATGTTCCACCTCACCCCTGGTCGGCGGGCGGCGTTCGGCGTCGCCGGCGCGACCGCCCTGCTGCTCTCCCTCGCCGCCTGCGGCGAGGAGGAGAGCACCGAGCAGCCCGGCGGCGGCCCGTCGGTCAGCGCGTCGGCCGACACCTCGCTGGCCGACAAGGTCCCCGCGGCCATCAAGGCCGACGGCAAGATCGTCGTGGGCACCGACTCGACGTACGCCCCGGCGGAGTTCCTCGACGCCGACGGCAAGACGGTGATCGGCTTCGACGTCGAGCTGTTCACCGCCGTGGCGGCCAAGCTCGGCCTCAAGGCGGAGTTCGTCTCCGCGCCGTTCGGCGACATCATCTCCGGCGTCGGCAGCGGCAAGTACGAGGTCGGCGTCTCGTCGTTCACCATCAACGACGAGCGCAAGCAGCAGGCCAACATGGTCAGCTACTTCCAGGTCGGCACCCAGTGGGTGACCAAGAAGGGCAACCCGGCCGGCGTCAAGATCGACGACGCCTGCGGCAAGAAGATCGCCGTGCAGAAGGACACCGTCCAGGTCGAGGACATCCAGAAGCGCTCCAAGACCTGCACCGACGCCGGCAAGCCGGCGATCACCGTCGAGCAGTTCCCCGGTCAGGACGCCGCGACCGCCGCGGTGGTCTCGGGCAAGGACGACGCGATGCTCGCCGACTACCCGGTCGGGGTGTACGCGGTGACCCAGTCCAACGACGCCCTCGAACTGCTCGACAAGCAGTACGAGGCGGCCCCGTACGGCTACGTGGTCGGCAAGGACCAGGCGGCGTTCGCCGAGGCGGTGCGGGACGCGACCAAGGCGCTGATCGCCGACGGGTCGTACAAGGCCGTGCTGGACAAGTGGAAGGTGGCGGACGGCGCGATCACGGACCCCGCGATCAACCCGTAACAGGTCATGGAATCCCACGACACTTCCACCGTACGGGCGCGGCCGGAGCCTCTCCGCGCCGTGCCCGTACGGCACCCGGGGCGGTGGGTCGCGGTCGCCGTGCTGGCCGTGCTCGTCGCCATGTTCGTCCACCTGCTGGTCACCAACGACGCCTTCAACTGGTCGTTCATGGTGGACAAGATGTTCCGTCCGCCGATCATCGAGGGGCTGCTGCGCGGCACGGTGCTGATGACGGTGAGCGCGATGCTCATCGGCGTCACGCTGGGCGTGGTGGTGGCGGTGATGCGGCTGTCGGACAATCCGATCCTGCGCGGGGTCGCCTGGCTCTACACCTGGTTCTTCCGGGCGGTGCCCCGGCTGGTGCTGTTGGCGGTCTTCGGCAACATCGGCATCCTGTGGAGCCGGATCGAGTTCGGGGTGCCGTTCGACACCCAGCTCGGTCAGCTCTTCGGCATCGACAACCTGCAACTGCGGCTGTTCGGTTTCTCCTCCCGGGACATCCTCACCGGCTTCATGGCCGGTCTGCTGGGGTTGGCGCTGTCCGAGGCGGCCTACATGGCCGAGATCGTCCGGGCCGGCATCCAGTCGGTCGACGAGGGGCAGACCGAGGCCGCCCAGGCGCTGGGCATGAGCCGGGGTCAGCTGCTGCGTCGGGTGGTGCTGCCGCAGGCGATGCGGGTGATCATCCCGCCGACCGGCAACGAGACCATCGCGATGCTCAAGGACACCTCGCTGCTGCTCTACGTGCCGGTGAGCGTGGAGCTGTTCTTCCAGCTCGACGCGGTCGGCAAGCGGACCTTCCAGATCTTCCCGATGTACGTGGCCGCCTGCCTGTGGTACCTCTTCCTGACCAGCATCCTGCTGGTCGGGCAGTACTTTTTGGAGCGGCACTTCGGTAAGGGCTACGGGCCGGCCGGCCGGGCGCGGCTGCGGTTGCGCGCGATGGCGGCGGAGACCGGTGGCGGCGGCAACTCGTCGGGGACGGTGGGTCAGGCATGAGCGAGCTGATTCCCGGCCAGCCGGGCGCGCCGGCCGCCGAGTCGCGGGCCGGTGCCCCGGCCGACGGGTCCGGGCTGATGGTCCGGGCCGAGCAGGTGCACAAGTCGTTCGGGTCGCTGGAGGTGCTCAAGGGCATCGACCTTCAGGTCCGGTCGGGCGAGGTGTGCTGCCTGCTGGGGCCGTCCGGTTCCGGCAAGTCGACCTTCCTGCGCTGCATCAACCACCTGGAGAAGATCAACGCCGGATCGATCCGGGTGGACGGTGAGCTGATCGGCTACCGGGAGCGCGGCGGCCGGCTGCACGAGATGCGGGAGAAGGAGGTGGCCGCGCAGCGCCGTTCGATAGGCATGGTGTTCCAGCGGTTCAACCTCTTCCCGCACATGACGGTGCTGGGCAACGTGACCGAGGCCCCGGTGCTGCTGGGCCGGGAGAAGAAGGCGGCGGCCCGGGAACGGGCCGCGCAGCTGCTGGAGCGGGTGGGGTTGGGCGACAAGCTCGGCGCGTACCCCGGTCAGCTCTCCGGTGGGCAGCAGCAGCGGGTGGCGATCGCCCGCGCGTTGGCGATGCGGCCGAAGCTAATGCTCTTCGACGAGCCGACCAGCGCGCTCGACCCGGAGCTGGTCGGCGAGGTCCTGGACGTGATGAAGGACCTGGCCCGGGACGGGATGACCATGATCGTGGTGACCCACGAGATCGGTTTCGCCCGGGAGGTCGGCGACACGCTGGTCTTCATGGACGGCGGGGTGGTCGTCGAGTCC